>JBAVNY010000526.1:0-9608 GCA_049691535.1 Candidatus Acidiferrum sp. | reverse complement strand
TTGCGGAAGCTTGCGCGAGTAAATTTCTTTGAGCTGCTGGTAGTAGGTTTCGGAATCGACGCGAGGCTGATTCTCCCATTCCTGTGGCATGAAGTAAGAATTCTTTTGGCTCAGCGAAGCCGCTCGGAAAACCCAGGCGGAGGCCGGAGGAAGGACGGAGATGCCTTCAAAGAGGGAGCGATTCTCCATGATGCAGCCGCAGGAGATGAACTCGGCCATGCCACGCGAGTCCAAGCGACGAAGTTCAGGACGCACTGCCAGAATGGCTTTGGCTTCGGCAGCAAAATAAAAGGCCTCTTTCGACTGGTGATAGTAGAGGCGCTGCAGACCATAGCGATCATTGAAGAGAGTGATGATGCCTTTGGTGCGGTCGATCAGCAGGCCGTGGAAACGTCCATTCAAACCGGCGGGAAAAGTCTGATCCTCCTCATAAAGGTGCACGAGATAGGAGGGGCCATCGAGCGGGAGGCTGTGGCCTTTTTCCTTCAAGCGCTGCGCGGTGCCCGGCTCGGGAAATTCTTCGCCGGAAAAAACGAGGGATACATCGTCGCGCTCGTTGCAAACAGGCATGGCGGAGGCAAAGGAATTCTGGCGCACGGTCCAGCCGGAATAAACGCCTTGGGACTCGTCGACGTGCATTCCTGAGTCGTAGAAGGACTCGTGGCGAATGGAGTCCACCATGCGTCGCAGTTGGGGCTCGGCCCAAGCCCGGGGCATCTTGGTGATGAGACCGACAATTCCAGGCATAACGGTTGGTCAGGATCCTTCCGTGGTAGCCGACTGAAACTTTCGTTTATACCAAGCGGTGCGTAGTTCGCGGAGTTTGTTGAGCACCGGTTCGGGAACATGGTCGGTGAGATTCTTGTGCAGCCCCATGCGAACGGCCAGAGCACCGGCACTGGTGAGCGGAACGAAATAGCGGGGCACGTTGACCTGTTGAAAGGCGTTGCGTTCCTTGAAATCGGCTAGGCTGCTGCGCTGCTTTTTGGTGTAAGAAAAACGCGAATAGACGAGATGAGGTATGCCGCGATCGGTGCAGGATTTCACGGCCTGGGCCACCAAGGCATTGGTGGGTGCCAGATCTCTATGGCGAACCATGGAGACAATGTTCATCAGGCCGGCTTGCGTTTTGGAGTCGTCGTGAACCATCTTGATGAAGCCGATAAGAATGTCGCCGAGAAACGCGCCGATGAAGACGCTGAGGTCGAGGAAAGTGGCCTCTTCGCGATAAACGGTCTCGAAGTTTTTGCCGTAGTGTTTGTTGGGAGCGCCCTGGCGAATGGGCGTTTCGTTGTAGACCTCCCAGATGCCTTTGACGAGAGTGTCATCGAAGGGCACTTCACGAACAACGACACCCTTTTTTAGGGCCTGCTTGGCCTTGTTGCGCGCCTTGAAGCCGATCTGTTCATTCCACCACTGATCGTAGGTGGTCAGGTTTAAGGCGGCGAAATTGTCCCATTCCATGGGATAGGAATATTTAGGCGTGCTGGCGGGAACTTTCTGCAAGAAAGAGAACACGTCAATGCGAGCGGGAGACTTACGCAGGGCTTCCAGAATGGGCTCAGGGTCATCGTCGATAAACTGGTACATATCAGCCTCGAGCTGAGCCATGCGAAGCACGCGACCGCGGATGCGCACCTGCTTTCCACAAACTTCAATCAGAGAACTCATGAACTGGTAATTGCCTCTCTATTGCCTGGAATACGGTTATTCCCAGCGAACGGCGTGAAAATGGATTGCGGAACGGAACGGCGGAACTGCGAAACTTGGCGGAGAGGGAAGGGATTTGAACCCCCGAGTGGTTGCCCACCACGACCAGCAAGCTGGCCGTTGCCTTAGCCAACGGCGACCTCTCCAAACTTAAATTTACCACAGTGGTTGTGGTCGATTGGTCGTGACTTGTCCCTAGGTTGCGTGGATGAAACTAAACGCTGGTCCTAGGTGGATTTTCCTATGGACGCCAACAGTGCCAACAGTTATGTATGCCGCCGCGTAACAGCGCTTAAGCCCACATAGGCGAGAAGGCGGCTGGCGTGGTCGAAAAGCTTAATCAAGTATTTGAGAAACATGTGTTGGCCGAACAAAGCCAGAAAGGGTAACGCCAAGGTGTAACAAGGAACCGCGATCAAAGACTTAACGGCGTTCTTGAGGCGGTCGGTTGGATGTTTATGAAAGTTGCTGCCGCGGAGCAGCGCGCGCTTCAGGAGATAACTGCGGTTGCACCGCGAGGCCGAAACGATTTCGTAAACGGGGGCTTCATTACACCAGATGAAAACAAATCCTTGCTGCATCATGCGGCGAAAAAAATCGACATCTTCTCCCGCGGTGGCAAATTGCGGACGGAAAGGGAGGTCGACGGTGCCTAAGATTTGCCGTTTGAATAAGACGTTGCCGGTGCGAGCTTGATCATAGGTTAGCTTATAGCCGGTGTTAAACGTTGGGCGATCGAAAAATTTGCCCTTGCGGACCCAGGCGGGCGGCTCGGATTCGAAATAGGGTTTGACGGGGCCGAGGACACCGGCGACGCCGTGCGAGACACAAGTGTTGAAGAGGTGGTAGAGCCAATCGTCGGCCGGAAATTCGTCGTCGTCAATGAAAGCGATGAAGTCGCCATCGGCGTGCTGTATGGCTTTGTTGCGGGTCATAGCGATATTGGGTTGCGACTCAGAACAATACTCGAGATGCACCGGAAAATTGGATGCCAGGGCGCAGACGACTTGCTGCGCAGATTGCGCCGAATCGTTGTCAGCAACCACGGCGGAATAGGTAAAGAGCCCATCGGTGCGTTGCGCACGCAGAGAGTCCAGGAGCTTGGTGAGGAGTTCAGGCCTTTTAAAAGTGCAAATGCAAACTGAGATGTGATGCGTTGCAATCACTTGGCACGCTTACGTTTGGCGCTTTTGACGATGGAGGCTGCGGACTTTCTGCTGCGCTCTACAACATTTAAGACCGGTAAGGCATTACGAACCATGTTTTGATTCAAGGATAGTTTGAAGGCACGAGCACTGCAACGACGCAAGCTTAGGGCGTCGAGGATCGAGGCCTCGGAGACTGAGGCACCTTGTAGGTCGAGGGCCATGGCTAAGGGGAAGGACTGGCGGTGGGTATGAAAATCCAGGCCAACGAAGGGCACCGCGCCGGTGGTCTGCACGAGGTCGGGAGCGGTTTTGCTGGGTGCCCAACCATCGTACTTGCGATTCCAGACTTCGACGCCCAAGAGCTTGTCGGTCCAAGAAGGTTCGAAAGATTTCCAGGCGTCCTTTCTAGAGGGATGAGCGAGAACGGCAAAGCCGTTGGCAGCTTTTACAGCCTGCAACATTTCCAGCGTGGGCAAATTCTCTCCGAGAAAAGGCACCGGGCCCCAAACGAGAACGTGGACCCGGTTGGCCGCGTCACTATATTCGATGCCAGGCAAAACGAAGATTGCGTCGGAACTGGCTTTGGCACAGGCCTGGCGATATTGCGCCAGGCGGTCCACGGTAAAGCCGCGGTCGTGTTCGGTCATCATCAAGATGCGATAGCCGCGAGCGGCGAAGCGGGCGCTGAGATCTTCGAGCGACCAGGAGCCGTCGTAAGACCATTTCGAATGTACGTGACAGGCAGCGAGGGCTTCCATTTAGTCAGCTTTTCTGGACTTAAAAATATTGTCGTGTAGCGTGTAGTAAAAATCGGCGAAAAATACCTTGGAATCGTCGCGGCGCCAGTTATACAGGCCATCGCCGGAATTAAAGTGCAGTACGTCGCTGACCGTCTTCCAAAACGAAGGCCAGTGTTTCAGCGCGTGCGATCTCGCGCCTTTTAGCACGAAAAGTACGTGCATAAACTCGCGACCCGCGTGACGGCAGACAATACTGGAGCCTGTGGGCGCATCACAACCGGCTCGGGAATGCTCATCCACAGCTAAAGCGACGTGCCACGCGGGATATTCAAAACCTTGGCGGCGGCAAAGCGCCATACTGCCCCAGGGACGGCCATTGAGTTCGACGAACCAAAGTTTGCCGGACTCGTCGCGCAGAAGTTCGACCATAAAGAGGCCGCGCCATCCGGCCTTGGCAAGCATCGCCTGCGTGGCAGACTTCACGTCTTCGGGGACTGGTTGTGAAGCGCAGGCACTGGAGCCGGAGCCTTGCGGATTCATCATGCGGACACGGTGATGACCGCTCCACGCACGAATACCTTCGGGAGCGGCGAGGCCAAAGACGCCTTCACCGATGCCAGTGATGAAGGATTGCGCGAGAAGCGGGACGCGTTCGCCCCATTCGGCGATGGCGCGTTCGAGTTCGACCCGATTGGCACAAATCCATTTGCGACAGGAATGGACGTGACCTTTATACTCCGGCACGCACTCGGCGGCTTTCAGAATAATGGGATAAGAGGCGGCGGTGCTGAAATCAAAAAGATCCTTTGCGGTTCGCGCCAAAGCGGATCGCGGTACGTCAAAACCGGCTTCGCTGGCAGCAGCGACTTGCAGTTCCTTGTGAAGAGCGAGATCGGCGCAAGTACCGCGAGGTCCCGCCAAGATCCACGGACTCTCGACCTCGATCTTGCTGCACAAGAAGACGGCTTTGTCGTCGAGTGGAAAAAGAACCAGTGGAGCGCTATGGAACTGAGTTCCCAAAGATTGCAACAGAGAACGCAGATCAGACAGACTCTGCTGCAGGTCGGCCTCTGGCGCACAGATTTCGCGAAAGGTGACGTGACGGCTGGAGCGCAGCGCCGACGCGTGCCCCTTGCGGGCAAAAGCAACAACCTGAAAACCGGCATCCACGAGGCTCCAGACGACCTCTGGAGCGGACATGGCTTCGGCGAAGCCTACGAGAACCGTGGTCTGTGACATTGCGTGAGAAGAAACACCGAATTGAGCACGGAGCCTCTAGTCCTGTGTGGGATGGTCGAGTTTGCCGGCAACCTGAGAATCCCCTGCCGATTGAACCTGCGACGCAAAATAGGTCTTAAGCTGATTGGCGACGTCTTCGGAGAAGACCTCAGCGCCCGCGGTGTTCAGGTGCTGCGAATTCTGAAAAAAGTCCTGATCGTTGGAGTATTTCCAGTTACTGTAATCCCAGAAAGGGACATTGAACTGTTGAGAGAGGTCGTGAAAGAGCCTGAAGACCTCTGGGCGGTCTTTTTCGAGAGCCTGCATTTCACTGTATTCCGGTGAGTAGACAAAGATCAGCTGAATTCCGTTTTGCTGGCAGGTGCGAATCAGGTCTTGCATGACGGTGATGCCCTTGGGCTGGATTTCGAAACGCACACCATCGGGGTTGTTCTCTTTCATACGTGCGAAATCGTCGGTCCATTGTTTGCTACGCGGGTTAAAACCCAGGAAAAAGTCCTCTTTGGGATTCCAGCCAAAAAAAGCTTTCAAGCCGCGGACCCAGGAAAAATTCATGTCTTCGACAACGTAACCGTACAGGGGAATGTACCTGCTCTTCCAGATGTTCGGATTGATTTTGCGCAGGGCGTCGTACAAGGTCGGATCGTAAAGATAGGGCGTGTATTCGACGGGGTCATAGACTTCGCGACTGGTGACGAATGTGAAGGCGTCGAGATTGAAGATGACGACTTGAGGTTTCCGATTGTGCGCGAGATAGGCTTTTAAAAACCCGACCTGCATGTCGGTTTGCGCGCCGTTGCGGCCGACATTGTAAGCGGTGTGGCCCGTGATGGATTCGATGACGCGGGGATCGTAGTGGGCGATGGCGCGAGAAGAGCCGGCAATGAGGACTTGGGCGTTGACCTTACCTCCCATGATTTGGTTCTCGGCGCCAAACAGAGAGGTCTTCATGCGACGCAAACCGGACGTAATCATGGCGTTCATGGCGAAGGCGAGCACGACGATGATGGCGAAGAACGAGAAAATGCGGCCGATTCCGGACCAGGATTGCGACATTGCTGCATCTGCTTCGGCATGCGTTTGCGCGACGGAGGACTGGGCATTGCCATCGAGGCGCGCCAAGTCCGCACTCGCGGGAAAGGCGTTGCGCGTGAGAGTTCCGTCGAAGGTAGGTTCGTTGGCCAAGAACTGAATCCTCAAAACTGGAAATAGATGAACTGCGTTTGTTTATAAATGCCAAACATCACAATGGTCATGATGAAGCTGGCGTAGAGTGTCCAACGCGCCACTGTTGGTATTTTGCCGACAAAGGCAGGCACAGAGACCACGCTGTTCCAGAGCTGGCCGATTTCGAGGACCAGAATAGCGGCGAAGGCTACCGGCAATTGGCGCAGGAAAAATTGCTCGGTGGCGATCTGATGGAAGTTCCAGCCAGACGCCAAGTGAGTGAAGACGTAAAGGGCGTCGTTCATATTGCGGGCACGAAAAATGATCCAGGCGATGCAGGTGAGAGTGAAGGTGGACAAGAGCATGGTGGCTTTACGAGCGAGGGTGTGTTCGTGGAAACCAACGGCATTCCAGAAACGATTGCGGACATCTTTCGTGAGCCAGCCGATGATGAGGTAAAGACCATTCAAGAAGCCCCAGATGACGTAAGTCCAATTGGCGCCGTGCCACAAACCGCTGACGGTGAACGTGATCATCAGGTTGAGAATGTGGCGATTTTTGCCGACGCGATTGCCACCCAGCGGGACATAGACATAGTCGCGGAACCAGGTGGACAGGGAGATGTGCCAACGGCGCCAGAATTCGGAGACCGACATGGAGTAATACGGGGTGTTGAAATTTTCCATCAGGCGAAAGCCGAGGACCTGCGCGGCGCCGATGGCGATATCCGAGTAGCCGGAGAAGTCACAATAGATCTGATAGGCGAAGAAAAAGGTGGCGAGTGTCAGTTGCAGTCCATTAAAGCTGCGCGGCGCGCCATAGACATCATTGACATACAGGGCGAGGCGATCGGCGACGACCAGCTTCTTGAAAAAGCCCCAACCCATACGCTTGAGGCCTGCGGCGACGTCGGCGTAGTGAAAGGCATGCCATTCGCGAAACTGGTGGATGAGGTTTTGCGGGCGTTCGATAGGACCAGCCACCAATTGAGGGAAAAACATGACGTAGGTGGCGTAGACGATGAAGTTATGTTCGGCTTTCTGGTTGCCGCGGTACACCTCGACGACATAGCTCAAGCTCTGAAAGGTGTGAAAAGAAAGGCCAATCGGCAAGATGATGCCGATAACAGGACGAGGGATATGCCAGCCGAACAGGCCGGCCAGACCAACGAAGCTGCCGGTGAAAAAGCCAAAATACTTGAAGATGAAAAGAACGGTGCAGGTGGAGAGGATGCTGACCCACAGCAGGATTTTCTTGTGCTTAGGGTCTTGCACGCGTTCTAGATAGATGCCGGCAACATAATCGATGAGGATGGTGACGATCTGAATGAGGATGTAGGCCGGAATGAAGGCCATGTAGAAGAAGCAACTGGCCGCCAAGAGCAAATGGACGCGCCAGCGCTGCGGCAACAGAAAGTAGAGCGCTGTTACCAGCGGAAAGAAGATCGCGAACTCCATGGAGTTGAACAACATAGTTAAGCGGATACCTTGGCGTTGGGTAGGTGATAGGAAAACGGCTGCGGACGCAAATTGCCCGTTAGGCGCGGGAAATCTTCGCCCATCAGGAACGCGTATTCAGCTGGATTGATGGGATGGGTCTCGACTTCGACGGAGCTCTGCTGAGCTAGCGAAAAAATGCCTTGCAGGCGCGAGGCGGGCTCGAGCGGCGGCAAAGAGAAAAAATAGTCTGTTGAGGAGTGGCGGCGAGACAACCGGTTGTCTACAAATTGACGGTACGCGCGATTGGCAAAACTCTTCTCGCCGGGTGCGAAGGAGAAATTGCGGCGGACGGCCGTCCCTGCGGGGAGCAGTTTGGCGAAGAGCACGTTGGCGCAGAGATGCATGTGGTGGTGGCCATCGATGCGAGCGGGATCGGCGCCGTACAGACGGCGATATTCATCGATTTGTGCGGCCACTACGTGTTCGAAGTGCCCTTGTAATAACGGATTAAAAATGACCCGAGCGAGGCGATTCGCTTTCAAATAGTTGATTACCTTCTGATGGCGCGCCTTGAGGACCGCGGGGCAGGCCGGGGACGTGAATGGCGCGGTCAGGTTCAAGTGCAAACCCGCGTCAATTCCCTGCTCTTTCGCGATGTTGGCGGCCCTGGCGGAATCCTCCATGAAGACCATGGCGCTGACGGCGGAAACGGTGCCGCGGGAGGTGCACTCCTGGATCGATTGCGTTGTGGCACGATCGCGGCCCCAATCGTCGGCATTGATGATGAGACGTCCCACGCGAGTGGCTGCGCTTTGGTTACTGGAGGCCGCTGACATGGAGGTGGTCTGTGCTGGCGATGCTACTGCGGACAGCAAACGCTTAACTCCCAAACAAGAATTACGAAACTACCGGCGTTGATTTCTGGGAGCTGCTCTTGCGCAGCAAGAAATTGCGCAGGCGATGCATCTGCTCGGACCTGCGGAATTTGACGAGTTCGGGCGAAATAGGGCGCTCGGCGCGTGTGACGAAGGCCCAAAGATAACCGGCTAACAGCGTGAGCCCGCCCATGAGAACGGGACGCCTACCCATTTGATAGCAGGTTCGGAATAATTCCCAGAGGGGATGCCCACCCAAGGCGTAATCGAGCGAGCCGGTCTTGAAGCGAGCTTTGAAAGTGCCGCGCTCCGCCGTGCCCATGGGCCGATGATGGATAGACATTTTTTCCGTGAAGGTGCGAGTCTTCCAACCTTTCATTCTGGCGGTAAGAACCGCTATGTGGTCGATGCCACCGCCCTTGACTGGCTGGTATCCACCAATGTCTTCGAAGCACTGACGGCGAAACAGCTGACAAGCGCCGGAGACATGTTCGATGCTGACGAAACGGTAATCGTAGGTTTTGTTGGGGCCGTCTTGAAACGGCGTGCCGACTAAACCAAGCTCGGTATTTTCGGCCAGCTTGGCGAGGAGAAACAAAAAGTATTCGCTGTCGAACGACAGATCGGCGTCGAGACTGCCAACGATTTCGAAGGGTAGATCCTTCACGCGAGCGTAGCCAGCATTGAAGGCGTGAACTTTGCCGGCGAAGTGGCGTTCGCGGCGTTCGGGCATGCGAAGGAGTTCGATCCAGGGATTGTCGGCGAGGTATTTGGTGACGATTTCGTCGGTGCCGTCGGTGGAGCCGTCGCTGACGATGACCCACTTCAAGGGGCGAACGGTTTGCGCCACGACCGACTTGAGAGTTAGCTCGATGAAAGCGGCTTCGTTGCGCGCCGGGGTGATCAGGACGTAGGAGTAGGGCACGGCGGCTAGCCTCGAACCTTGGTGTGGGTGAGTTCGGGAGTCGACGAATCAGTAAGACGCGAATCCGACGGAACGCTTGGCGCTGCGGTTGTGGCCGCGTGAAGGTGCGACAGCGCCAGAAGCATCCAGGCTTGGGACCAACGCATGTAGGAAGTGCGGATTTTGCCGAACCGCAGGGTGCGGTAATAGAAAAAGCCGCGTTGATCCCACATATGCTGCATGGCCCATTGGAAAACGGCGTGGGCTTGCGCGAGGTTGCCGGGATGCGTGTCCTTGAAGGCGAGAAGAGTGATGATGCTTTCGGCGACGCAATGTATGTCGATGGGATAGGTGCGGTCGTGAAAATATTTTACAGAGCCATCTTC
>JBAVNY010000525.1:0-3489 GCA_049691535.1 Candidatus Acidiferrum sp. | reverse complement strand
CTCAATTCGTAAGGAAAACGCTTGACTGCATGCGATTTCTTGCTATATTAGCAGTCGGATGCAAGGAGTGCTAACTAGCACGCTCGTTCACTCCGCACCAAGCTTTAAGTCTCACCTAGCTGTTAGTTCAATAATGGAGGTTGTTCAAGATGGCAGTCAATCTGACACCGCTACACGACCGTGTCATCGTGCGGCGTATTGAAGAGAAGGAAACTCTAAAGGGCGGGATCATCATCCCCGACTCCGCGAAAGAAAAACCACAAGAGGGCGAAGTCATTGCCGTCGGTGCGGGCAAGCGCGAGAAGGGCGAACGGATTCCTCTAGACGTCAACGTTGGCGATCGCGTGCTCTTCGGCAAGTACAGTGGCTCGGAGATCAAGATCGATGGCGAAGAGCTCCTCATCCTCCGCGAAGAAGAAATTCTCGCGAAGCTGGGTGGCGCGGCCAAAGCAGCAAAGAAGTAAGTAGGGCGGATTCCAATCATTGCGATGTAGCTTCCTGATATCGGATATCAGATATCAGGAAACAAAAATGCCGGCTTCGACGCCGGCGAGATTCAAGCAAGACTTAGCAACAAATTCTTAGGAGGAATTAAGCAATGGCGAAGCAGATTGTTACCGGAGAAGCATCGCGCCAGGCAATTTTGCGCGGCGTGAATGCTCTTGCGGACGCAGTAAAGATCACCCTCGGCCCCAAGGGCCGCAATGCGGTTATCGAAAAGAAGTTCGGCGCCCCCATCATCACCAAGGACGGCGTCACCGTAGCAAAAGAAATCGAACTGCGCGACCCCCTCGAGAACATGGGCGCACAGATGGTTCGTGAAGTGGCTTCCAAGACCAGCGACGTTGCCGGCGATGGCACCACCACCGCCACCGTTCTGGCTCAGGCCATCTTCCGCGAAGGCGTGAAGACCGTTGCTGCCGGCGCCAGTCCCACCGCTCTCAAGCGCGGCATCGACAAGGCCGTTGAAGTTGCCATCGAAGAAATCAAGAAGCTCCACAAAGACGTCAAGGGCGACATGATTGCCCAGGTTGGCACCATTTCCGCCAACAATGACAAGCAAATCGGCGGCATCATCGCCGAGGCCATGAAGAAGGTCGGCAAAGACGGCGTCATCACCGTGGAAGAATCCCGCACCATGGAAACCACGTTGGAAGTCGTCGAAGGTATGCAGTTTGATCGCGGCTACCTCTCCCCCTACTTCATCACCGATCCCGAGCGCATGGAATGCATCATGGAAAACGCGCTGATCCTCATCCACGAAAAGAAGATCAGCTCCATGAAGGACCTCCTGCCCTTGCTCGAACAGATCGCCAAGCTCGGCAAGCCCCTCATCATCGTCGCGGAAGACGTCGAGGGCGAAGCCCTCGCCACTCTCGTAGTGAACAAACTCCGCGGCACCTTACAGTGCGCTGCCGTCAAGGCTCCTGGCTTTGGCGATCGCCGCAAGGCCATGCTCGAGGACATCGCGGTTTTGACCGGCGGTAAGGCCATCACCGAAGATCTCGGCATCAAGATCGAAAACGTGAAGATCGAAGACCTCGGCAAAGCCAAGAAGGTCACCATTGACAAGGACAACACCACCATCGTCGAAGGTTCCGGCAAGCCCAGCGAAATCGAAGGCCGCGTCAAGCAGATCCGTCAACAGGTCGAAATGACCACCAGCGACTACGACCGTGAAAAGTTGCAAGAGCGGCTCGCCAAGCTGGTCGGCGGCGTCGCCGTTATTAAAGTCGGCGCAGCCACCGAAACCGAACTGAAAGAAAAGAAAGCTCGCGTCGAAGACGCCATGCACGCTACCCGTGCAGCCGTTGAGGAAGGTATCGTTCCCGGCGGCGGCGCTGCACTGCTCCGCGCACTTCCAGCCCTCGACAAGATCAAGGCGGAAGGCGATGAGCAAGTCGGCATCGGCATCGTCAAGCGTGCATTGGAAGAGCCAGCTCGTCAGATCGCTCTCAACGCCGGTTTTGAAGGCGCTGTGGTGATCGGCAAGATTCGCGATTCCAAGGACGATCACTTCGGCTTCAACGCGGACACCGGCGAATACGTCGACCTCGTTAAGGCTGGCGTTATCGACCCTGCCAAAGTTACCCGTTTGGCTCTCCAGAACGCTGCTTCCATCGCCGGCCTGATGCTCACCACTGAAGCTCTCGTGGCGGAACTCAAGGAAGACGACAAGAAGTCAGCCGCAGGCGCCGGCGGTCCAGGTGGACCGGGCGGCATGGGCGGCATGTACTAAGTTTTCCAGCAAGCCCAGAAATCTCAATCCAACAAAAGGGGCGGCCACATCGGCCGCCCTTTTGCCTTTTGAACCTGCACCCCCGCGCCTCGAGCACCGACTCGGTAGCACAGCCATTCCCGACACGAACTCTACATACGCCCAAGAATCCGCCGTGCAATCTCCGCCCCGCGACTGCTCGCATCCGGCACGTACAAAGTATTCAAGTAAATGATCGTATTCCCTTTCGCGGCATAAAAGGCGTGCCCAAACGTTCCGATCATCGCGTGGTCGCCCACCCCAGACACCTCTTCAAAGCCTGGCACCACCGACATGGTGGCTTTCATCCCAGTCCAACTTCCGCTGGCTGCATTGCGGTCCACGGTAAACGAGAAAACCTGGTTGTCCTTCCCCGGCAACTGCATGCTGAGCGCCTTAACCGCTCCTTCAAGGTCTTTCGTATCCTTCAACAGCTCCAGCGGATTATCGGTCTTCGCCGCCGGGCGTTTCTGCGCCCTGGCCGAATCGCGTTTCGCTTGTTCCACCGCCATGTTCCGCAACGTCGCAAATCCTGCCGTATTCGTAAAATACGCACACCCCGGCTGGTTCTCTTCTTCAATCTCTTCGCTTCGTTCAATCGTCACGCCCAACACCTTCTGCAATTCTGCCGTAGACAGCAGCGCGCAACTATTCCCATGCGCCACCGCCACCTGCTGGCCATTCCCGCCACCGCTCACCGCCGCCGAATACGTATCTACCTTTTTCTTTGCCCAGTACAACCCGTACAAGGCCGCTCCAATTCCTAGCACCGCCACCACTGCGAAAACCAGCACCACTACTAAAATAATCGTTCCCAGTCCGCCACTCTTCGTTGCGGGAGGCACGGCCCCCACCGCTTGCGGCAACGGTCCAGCCGAGGCCGCCGCAATCGGTTGCGCCAATACCTGCGGAGCATCTACCGGCTGGCCGCACTTCCCGCAAAACGGTCCTCGAACCGGCGCGCCACAACTCCCGCAAAATCCCGCCATCGTATCCTCCCGGGGGAGACTCTTAAGAATGGCGCCATTGTACCCGCTACCCTCCCGCCGCGACATGCATACAAAATAAAAAAGGGCGGCCTCCTCAGCCGCCCCGTCTCGTTCACCAACTGCTGCGAATCGCGTTTCTCTCCCGAATAACGCCAACGTCTCGGTACCAGAGCATCTTTCCGCTATTCCGTATAGCTCAGCGTTCCCCCTTGCACGTAGTAACTCGTGACCATGTGCGTCCCG
>JBAVNY010000524.1:0-2100 GCA_049691535.1 Candidatus Acidiferrum sp. | reverse complement strand
CCTTATATCTCCTAGGGGGGACAACCGAAGCTTATGGATTATATGGACTACAAGATCGGCGATAAGGTCGTATATCCGAACCACGGTGTGGGTGTTGTCGAACAGATCAGCTACGGAGTTTTGAACGGCAGAACCGAACGTTACTTCATGATTCGAATCATTTCCAGCGGGTTGCGCGTGATGGTGCCGTCTTCGAACGCGCTGACAGTTGGACTTCGATCCGTAATTCGTTCCAATGACACAACTAAAGTGCTGGGCTTCCTGGAAAAGGGCAAGCTCAACTCCCATCATGACTGGAAGCATCGATTCAAAGAGAATTCCGAGCGCATGCGCACGGGTTCCCTCCTGGAAGTAGCCGTGGTTCTTAAGAGCCTCGTCTCACTCAGCCGCAGCAAACCTCTCTCCTTCCGCGAAAAGAAAATGCTGGAACGCGCCAAGTATTTGCTGGTCAGCGAAATGGCGACGGCCCGGAACCTGACTTCGGAAAACGCCGAAGGCCTGGTGGTCAAGTCTCTCGCAAAGGCGAAGTTGCAGTTCCCCCAATTACAGGAGAAGTTCGAACAGTAGAGATTGTTTCCCGCCAAGTGTTTGGGCTCAGAGCGAAAGCTCTGGGCCCTTTTTTTAGAGCCACTAGCCGCCAGTCGACAGCCTACAGCCTGAGGAAAATTGAAGAGTTGTTTAAACTCGAGCTCTAAAGACACGTTCCGATTCGGTACAGCCTCTGTTTAACTCTCGGCCAACGACTAACGGCTCCGTGTCAGGTTTTTTTCGCCTCCAGAGGCATGCTGGCTTTGGCGTTGAGATCTAGGCGCGCGACACGACCAGTGGTGAATTCGGCGTAGGCGGCTGCGGCGATCATGGCGGCGTTGTCGGTGGAGAGTCCGCGGCTGGGGAAATACACTTTGAGCCCGCGAGCTTGGGCTTCTTCGGTGAAGCGTTTGCGAAGTTGACTGTTGGCCGCGACACCGCCGGAAACCAACACCGTTTCGACGTTGCACTCTCCGGCGCCGAGGATGGTGCGTTCGACGAGATCGCGAACTACGGCATTTTGGAATTCGCGGATTAATCCCAAAGTGGATTCGCTACAGAGCGGGAGCAGTTCTTCGAAACTGCGATGGCCTGCGGCTACAGCATCTTCGCGCTGGCGAATCTCTGCGACGTATTCGGGATGTTCGCGGACGTGGTAGAGGACAGCGGTTTTTAGGCCGCTGAAGCTGAAGTCGAGGGCGTTGCCACGGGTTTTCGTGGGGCCGAATTTAACCGGGGCGCGGGCACTTCCCGCGGCTGCAGCCAGGCGATCGAGAATAGGGCCGCCAGGATAGCCGAGACCAAGGAGTTTGGAAACTTTGTCATAGGCTTCGCCGGCGGCATCGTCGCGGGTGCCACCGAGTTTGCAATAGATGAACTGCGCACCGGCATCGGGTTTGGTAGCAGCGTTCTGCTCACCATTCAGTTTAACTTCATATAAAACAGTGTGGCCGCCGGAAACGATGAGGCAGACGGCGGGAAGTTTGGGTTCCTCTTCGCCTTGATACGCCTGAAGGAAGGTGGCGCGAACGTGACCTTCCAGATGATTCACGGCGAGGAGCGGTTTGCCTAGAGCATGGGCCAGCGTCTTGCCATAGGTGATGCCAACTAGAAGTGAACCTACCAGGCCGGGGCCTTGGGTGACGCCGATGGCGTCAAGCTCTTCGAATCGCAGGCCGGCTTCCGCCATGGCTTCGCGGACTACGGGGACGATTTGTCGAAGGTGTTCGCGGGAAGCGAGTTCGGGGACGACGCCTCCGTATTTGCGGTGGATATCGAATTGGGAAGCAACGACGCTGGAAAGGATGGTGCGGCCGTTTACGACGACGGCGGCAGCGGTTTCGTCGCAAGAGGATTCGATGCCGAGGATTTTGATGGCGGGTTGGCTGATGGTGGAGTCGGTAGGCATTGGTTGGGTTTGAGATTAATTATCGACTATTGGCGGGGAAGCGCCAAGACGAGGATGGAGGGGAAAAACAGATATTAGCGGGGCTTACGCGTTCTTGTGCCGACTGGCAGCCGGCAAGGCAAAGCGTGAAGGTCGAAAATCGGTTGTGGGGGGGACTACGGATT
>JBAVNY010000523.1:0-3920 GCA_049691535.1 Candidatus Acidiferrum sp. | reverse complement strand
GTTCATATTGCCCAATGAAGTCACTGCGCCTCAAGCAGTAGTAGCCTGACTTCATTACCTCCCGAAGGATTTTCTGATTTCACGCAGAAATAATCTTCCGGCTAACATTCCGCCCAGCAGCCTAGGCGCACGAGCACACACGAGAGAATCGTGCCTGTCGATGCTATGCAAGAAGGGGTGGAGCGCCGCTCGTTTGGCGCTCCACCTTCCTGACCGACCGGTCTTTACTTCGGCCATCAAACTTAGAGAATGCCCGGGTGGCGAATGGTCGCGTTGCAAGTGCTGCGCCCGCTCTTGTCGTGCCGTATATTTGGGTTCCGCCGCGTGTTCGGTCGAATCGAGAGCCCAACCGTGAGGCTTTATTTGTGCCGCTTTGACAATGTATGGACGTACGCAACCAATGAATCGACCTCGGCCTGTGACAGCTTGTCCTTGAACGCGGGCATATTACCTTTTCCGTTGCTGATGATCTGCTCGAGTTGTGCCTTGGTTTGGTTTTGAACGGGCGCCGATCCAAGATCAGGCGCGTTCAGGCTTTTTCCCACCGCTGTTGGAATGCCGTTCTGACTGTGACATGTCGCACAATTGCGATTGAACAACGTCTGTCCCGTTTGGTCCTGGGGTGCCGCTAGAACGGTCCCTTGGAACGAAATAAGAAGTGCCAACGCTGCAAATACGGTCCTATAACAAAGCGTCCTATCAAAGTTCTGCTGGATTTTAGCCATCGAACACCTCTCTACACTTTCAAAGCATTTGATATGCCATTCCTCGGTGACCTAACCGGTAGATACTTCACGCTCGCCGCACAGAGCTTAAGGCGAAATGCCGACACCGCGTCCCGCGATTGACACAAACAGCAACTGCAACCCTGTGCTTGTAGCGTATTTCGGGCGGAAGCAACGGTTGCATCCGACACAAGCCACCAGAGTTTGGAGACCGGCTTGCTATATCTCAAATGTTGATGGCTGATTGGACCTCCTCCCCCAATCATTGTCGGAAGTGAGGAGTATGACTGGAGCGACGATCACCGTCCACAAACAGCGATTGTGTCTCCAAACAAAAAGACAGGAATGATGATGAATCGAATTGATACAAATACGCAGCTTGGCTTTGTAGGAGTTGGTGCCATGGGCGGTCGAATCGTCCGTCGACTCCTGGCAAGTGGATACAAAGTAGCATTGTATGACCTCTCTCGCGAAAAAACGCAGGCCCTGGTCATCGACGGCGCAACCGTTTCGAACAGTCTCGCAGATCTTGCAAGCACGGCCGAAATCATCTTGTCTTGCCTGACAAACGATGAAGCGGTGCGCAAAGTGTATCTAGCCCCTGACGGTCTCCTTTTCCATGCCGCACCGGGGACAATCTTTCTCGAAATGAGCACGATTCGTCCGCGGACCAGCCGTGAAGTGGCTCGCGAGGGCGCGGATCGTGGTGTGAGCGTATTGGATGTCGCGATCTCCGGCAGCACGCCCGCGGTGGAGCAGGGCACGGTCACGCTACTCTGTGGCGGCGATTCAAACATCTTTGCGGGCCTTGAGCCCATCCTCCAGACATTTGCCAAGCAGTATTTCCACCTGGGTGCAAGCGGATCGGGGACAGCGGCAAAGCTAGTCGTCAACGCGTTGCTCGGCGTCGGTATGCAGGCGATTGCCGAGGCTTGTGCGTTGGGAGAGAACGAGGGCCTGGATCGTGACCAACTCTTGACTGTCTTGGCCAAAACTGCGGTCGTCGCTCCTGCTCATGCGGGTAAACTTTTCCGCGCGATGCGGAACGATTACAGTCCCCAATTCCCATTGCGGCTGATGAACAAGGATTTCCGCTTGATTCTCGAGGCTGCTTCGCAGTCAGACTTGTCCTTGCCGGCGACGGAGGCAGCTTTCCAAGTCAATTCCGATGCTTCCATTTTCTGGCCTGACCTTGATTTTTCAGTCGTGATCCAGGAGATGGAATCCCGGTCGCAGAAGTAAGGGTACACAGGAACGAGCCGGGACATCCGACTTTCTATTTGCCGGCGCGTGAAGCCTGGGAGCGAAATGGCAACCGTGGAGATGACTTATGATCGCTAATTTGACTGGTACTCACGCCGACTGGGTTGTGGCGGTTGCTCGTATCGTATTAGGAATCATATTTTTTGCTCATGGTGCTCAACAACTGTTGGGTTGGTATGGCGGACCTGGCCTCGCCAGCAGCATGCGCACGTTCACCGAACATCTGCACCTTCCGCCCACTATGGCTTTTCTGGTCATCGCCGGGGAATTGTTCAGCGGAGTCGGACTAATCGTC
Organism: Candidatus Acidiferrum sp.; assembly: GCA_049691535.1. GTDB lineage: Bacteria > Acidobacteriota > Terriglobia > Acidiferrales > UBA7541 > Acidiferrum. Next base: position 1,637 of record JBAVNY010000523.1, on the reverse strand, counting down.
GGACTGTTCAGCAGAATTGCTGCGATAGTCATCGCGCGTACAATGATGGGCGCTATCGCAACCGTTCATTTTCGATTCGGCTTATTCTTGAACTGGTTCGGAACCCAGGAAGGACACGGGATTGAGTATCATTTGCTGACCATCGCACTGGCCTTGGTAATAGTCGTCCAGGGCGCGGGAACATTCTCCTTGGATCGGGTTCTACACGAACGCATTTCGGGTTTGGAACGGTCGCAGGAAGCGACGCAAAGATGACGAGCTGGGTCACTGGGGTTGCGAGTGTAATGGTCCACATCAGAATCACTGCCCGCGGATAATTTCCGGAGCCGTTCATCACTGAGCGGGGCCGTAATAACCACTTCTGGCCTGTACCCGAAGCTCCCGGAGTCCTCGTGGAAGCGCTAATTTCACCTTGATCTTCCTCCACTTTCCGTTGCGTTGAGGCCCTTCGGGGCTGTAGCCAAGGACGTACTGATTGCGTAGCTCGTTTGCGATATGTTTAGCGACTGCCGGAAGATGCGTGGGGCTGTCGAGTGCATATGCGCTGGCCCCCGTCAAATCGCTAATCGTCGCGAGCAGTTGCGGTCCGAGTCGTTCTTCCATCGTGCGAAACTCCGTATCGAAAAAGCCAATTGAATACACGAGCACATCTGCTTCTTTAATTAATGATTTGACTTCTTTTTCGGTATAGCGGCTTCGATTGTCGCCGCCGTCTGAGATGATTACCAGCGCCCTCCTTTGGTAGCGTGCGTTTCTCATTTGGCTGATGGCCATGACTATCGCGTCGATCAAAGAAGTGCATCCTTTGGGCTTAGTGAACAATAAGTGGCCCCGAATGTCGTCGGCGTTAACCGTAAAGTCCTGGACAAGCGTCGGCCGATCGGCGAAGGTCACCAGAAAGAACTCGTCCTGAGGGTTAGAGGCGGTCAACATTGCCACGACCGCATCGCGCGCCCGCTCGATTTTAGTGTTCATGCTGCCGCTTACATCAAGTACTATGCCGACCGAAACGGGCGCATCCTCCTTCCAGAAATGTTTGATGGGTTGTGGGTGCTTGTTCTCGTACAGCTGAAAATTCTCCTGCCCCAGTCCTGTGACGATGCGGTTCGATTCATCCGTAACGGTCACCGGTACCAACACCAGTTCAACACTCTCGCGAATGATTCCCATAGCACCCTGGGCCAGAGCTCCCGGAACCTCGGGTTTGGCGCTCCGAGCCCGGGGCTGAATGTGGACTTCATCGATGGCGCTTTGCGCGCTGAGTATCGACAAGTTCATCATCACAGCTACCGCAACGAACCCGATGCTGCACAAACATTGTTTACCCGCCTGCATAACTCCTACCTCATTTCTAGTCGAATCTTCCTGGCATATCAGACGAAGAAGCGAGTGCAAGCGGGCTTCCACGGCAACGTCGTCCGGTACTTCTCCGCCAAACAGAAGACTTTACCCAGTGTTCGCTTTGCGGCTATGGATTGCTGAAGTGAGCAAACAGAGTGACCATCCATCGGCGCGAGTCGGCATGCTGACGCAATTGGTCACGAGTACCAGTGCGCGCGCCGTAGAACAGCCGAGACAGAAAAGCCGGCCCGTCGGAGGGCCGGCTTGCGCTGAAGGGGCGACATTAGTGTTGCGTG
>JBAVNY010000522.1:0-2307 GCA_049691535.1 Candidatus Acidiferrum sp. | reverse complement strand
AAAAAGGAGCTTTCACAGGTGCCGACAGTGCGCGCCGCGGCCTGTTTGAGAGCTCGAATGGCGGCACGATTTTTCTCGACGAGATCTCGGAAACCACACCCGGATTCCAAGTCAAGCTGCTGCGAGTATTGCAGGAGAGGCAGATACGGAGGCTGGGCTCGAATACCTACATGCCCGTCGATGTTCGGATTCTCGCCGCCACGAATGCAGACGTTGGCGAGCGCATCCGTGCCAAACAGTTTCGCGAGGATCTGTACTACCGTCTCAGCGTGATGACTATCCACTTGCCCGCCCTGGAAGAGCGCCAGGAAGATATCCCGCTACTGGTCCGCCACTTCTTGTCTCGCTTCAATGAACGCAACGCGCGCCAAATCACGGTTAATGAAGAGGCGACCAGCTTGTTGACGCGCATGTCTTGGCCGGGAAACGTGCGCGAGTTGGAGAATCTGATCGAGCGAGCGGCCATTTTGTCCACCACGGGAGAAATTTCTGCGGAGGACGTTGAGCGAGCGAGTGGCGCGGGAGCGCTAAGCGGCGCGAAGGTAGAGGAAACAGCCACGACCCTCAAGGGAGCGGAACGGCAGCAGATCGTGCGCGCCTTGCGTGAAGCCCAAGGCAACCGCTCGCTCGCCGCAAGAAGCCTTGGCATTGAACGCAAGACGCTTTACAAGAAAGCGCGCCGGCTGGGAATTGATCTGGACGCTCCAGACAAATGAAAGCACAATCTGTGAATGGCGAACGACCTCGAAACCGGGTCAAATCCTGGCTCGTTCTGAATCTCTTGCTGTTGAGCTTGGTGGCTGCTCTCAGCATGACGTACCCCGTCGAAGAACTCAGCCGGCGGCTCGGCGACATTTACTTCCGCCTTCGCAGACCTCTCCCCACCTCCAGTTCTGTCGCAATTGTTCTGATCGACGATCTCAGCCTCAGCCGCTACGGGAGATGGCCGTGGCCCAGGTCGCTGCTTGCACGACTCGTGCGCGCGACAGCCGCGCAGCGGCCCGGGGCGATTGGTCTCGACATATTGCTTTCTGAAGCGGAAGATGCCCGGGACGACGACGATCTCGGAAAGGCTCTTCAAGAAACGGGCAACGTTGTCTTGGCGGCGAAGCTGAGCGGTTCGTCGCAACGGTTGTGGGTAGATCCCTTGCCCCTCTTTCTCGCCAACAGCGCCGGAGTCGGACACGTGCAGGCGGTCGAAGACGCGGACGGCATCTGCCGCAGTGTGCCGGTGCGGGAATTAAGTGCGGAAGGTCCGCGTTGGGCTCTCGCTTTGGAGGTATCACGCGTCGCGAAGCACGTGGCTGTCGATCAATATTCTGGCGGCCTGTGGCTAGGTAAAGATCGTGTTTGGGTAGATGGCAGCATGCCCCGCGCGGGACCGTCCAGCTGGGAATCTTACCCGCCGGAGTTTCTGACGATCAATTTTCGCGAACAGTATTTACCAGGTCAACGGATTCCGCCGTTCGTAGTGATTTCCGCTGCCGAGTTATTGGGTGGAAAGCAGGTGCCCGCACTTTGGGGGAAGGCAGTGCTCATTGGTTTCGGTGCCACTGAGCTTAGCGATCGGTTGCCAACGCCGGTGAGCGGTCAAATGCCGATGCCGGGAGTGGAAGTTCACGCCAACCTCGTGGACGGGTTGCTGAGAGGCGAGAGTATGCGGCACGTCAGCGCGTTTCCGCAAATGCTCTTTCTTGTTGGCTTCTCCCTCGTTTCCACCTGGCTGGTTCTGCGCTGGCCGGGATGGGATGGAGTGCTGCTTCAAACAACCCTACTCATCCTCAGTTACGGGGCGGGCTATTGGCTCTTCGCGCATGCTCATCGCCTCATCACATTTGGCCCGGTTCTCTGCGTCGGACTTTTGGCGGTACCGCTGGCGCAATTGGAGAATCTGGTGGTCGTGAACCGGGGGCTGACTCGCGGGCTCCGGCAACTGCGGCAGACACTCCAAGCCGGGCAAGCGCCGATGGAGGTTGCCAGCTTGGGTCCGGCTGAGATCTCACCCGAAACTACGGGCGATCTGCAATGGCGCGTCGAGCTGATCAACCAACTGCAGTCCGAACTCGGCTCGCTTTATGCCTTCCGCCAGCACCTGCTCGAATCAATGCAGGAGGGTCTAGCGGTCTTTGCAGCCGATGGCAAGACTCTGTTTCGCAACCCTTTCTGGAAGGCTTTTTGCAGCAAACAAGGATGGAATGCCGAATTAGACCTCGTTGAATTTGGCCGTCTCCTCGGCCATCCGAACTGGGCAAATGTTCAAGAACGACTGAGCGGCGAGGGACTCCCGCCGGAAAGCGAAGTGTACTT
>JBAVNY010000521.1:0-13773 GCA_049691535.1 Candidatus Acidiferrum sp. | reverse complement strand
AGAGCTGAGCCGCCTGGAACAATGGGATCAGATTGTTCCTTCAGAAGAGCGAACAGTCTACGCCCAGCGCTATGCAGAACTCGTCAGGGGCGAGCGGGAACAGGACGAATACCAACAGCATTTCATTCGCAGCGACCGCCAAGTCCTCCTCGGTAACAGCAGGTTTCAACTCCTCCGCGATGCGACCGGCCGGCCTGAATATGTCATGGCGCTCACGGAAGATATCACCGAGCGCACCCGCGCGACCGAGGCACTGGCCGCGAGCGAACAGCTCTTCACTGGTGGCGCCCAATCGATATCCCAAAAGCTGTTTAAGGACATCAGGAAAACTTACGAGGCCTCGATATGAAATACAAACTTCGAACCGCGAGATTCCGCAGCTGTAAAAGCACGGCACCGGAATTGTATTTGCTCTTGGGTATACCGATGCTGCTCTCCTTTGGACTCCTATCAACAATGCAAGCCCAGCAAGCGCACAACGAGGTTCCAGTTTTCAAAATCTCGCCAGTCAGCAGCGTAGTGAAGTTCGATGTGGAAGCGTCGGTTGCTATAGAAGGCAAGTTCGACAAGTGGGATGCCAACCTTACGTTCGCCTCCGCAGATCTCTCCACCGGTGTGTTCGACGTCAAAATTGACGCCGCCAGTGTAGACACCGGAAGCGGCATGAAAAACGGCAAGCTGAAAGGCAAAGATTTTTTTGACGTGAAGAACAATCCTTACATCACCTTCCACTCCAGCAAGATTGTGCAAACCGGCCCAAATACCTTCGATGTCCTTGGTACATTTAGTATCCGCGGAGTGTCTAAGCCCGAGAAGCTGACGTTCACGGTATCACGCAGTGGTACGCAAGCCGGCGAGCTAAAAGGGATTATGGCGTTTGACCGGAAGGAATATGGAATGAATAGCGGTATCCCCTTCATGAAAATCGCGGACCGTGTCGAGGTGAATGTCGACTTGAAGGGCGAGAGAATCAGTGGACCGCCGGTGGCGTTGAAACCGTGAACCACATGCTGGTTGCCCAAGGGTATCCGTCAGAAAGTAGTCTGCCATCTCGTGCGTGAACGGCAGCCAGGGGGCGTCGTGCCTCCTCTACCATCGTTAGCAATGCGCTGCGAGCACCCAGTAGCGTGAGTGTTGAGAGTGGGCTGGCAATGTGAAAAAACAAACTAAGATGGGCATTCTCTTTGTCGGCTGCCTCGTTGCGCTGTACGCCGCGGTGCTCGTGGGAGGATCTACTGAGGGCAAGCGGAGGTCACTGCAACTTCGCGATGAAGTTTCCGCCGGGGATCGCGTTGTTGTCTCGATGCTGGTGACCAACGTAAATCCTTCCGGTCAGGAATTCACTGCACGACTCGGGTTTCGGCTTGCGGGAGCTGTCGCCCAGGACGAAGTCACCCCTGCCACCGACCTGCAGCTTTTGGTGAACAGTGTTGGTGGGCAACAGCAATACGACTTTCCGGCCGGGAAGAGAATGAACCGCATCGAGGCCAGATTCCCTCTGAATGGGGATTTGAACCGATATCCCTTCGATCACTACGAAACCACGGTGTGGCTCTTGATGACGACCCCGGCCGCAAATGCCAAGGCCAATCTCTCAGAAACCCCCGAGGATCATCCGCAAGAAACCCTCTCGACCGAAAGCTTGGCCATCGGCGCGAGCACCTTTCAAAAAAATCTATCGCTACCTCTATCCCTGGTGCTATCGGCGGCGATACCAGGTATCAAGTTCGACGGAAACGTTTCGCGCAACGAGAACAGGCAACTCACCGCGATTCACTTGAAAATGCGCAGGGCGGATAACCTGATCGCTGTTTCGATGCTCATCAATGCCATGATGTCAGCCCTCGCCATCAGCGTGTTGGCATTGGTGCTGCGGAACTCGGTAGGAACCGGAGAGTTTGGTCTCGTTCCACTGCCGGTTGCCGTTGCTTTAATCTTTGGCCTGCCGGCGCTGCGAAACGTTCAACCTGGCGTGCCGCCGGTCGGAGCCTTCAGCGATTATGTGACTTTTATCTGGGCGGAGCTGATCGTTGCGGTGTCGGCCGTAATCACGGTCTGGAACCGGTTACTGCGGCCGCAATCCAAACCCGAATCTTAAGGGGGATAGAGCCGTATGGTCATACAGACAGCAGTGTTCCGAAATTGTCAAAGCTGACTCGCCTACTTCAGTGGCGGTACGACTTACTGAAAAGTTTGCAGCTGCCGAGAGCTGCTCTCACCCTTTGGGATTTCGAGACTTATGTCGCTGCAGCACCCGTTTGAAGTCCGGCGCGAATTCTCCCAACCAGTTGGCGCCCACGCCAAAGAAAACCTGTGTGATTACTCCTTGATAGGCCCTCGCGAGGAGATCAGGGCTGTCCGGCGCCCACGTTCCCGCTATCACGCCAGCTCCGAACGCTCCGGCGTACATCCCTAGCTGTGGCCGAAAATGCTGTTCCGTGCGGTCATACGTTACAAAGTTCCGGATGACAGCGTGGCGCGTGCGTGGCCAAAAACCTGTGCACCGACATCGATTGTAGCGAGGCTCATACCCAAGGAGCGTATTGCCAACTCCCGCCAACGCATTTTGCGTAACGAATTGTCCATATCGCGAGGCGGTCCGTTTGGCATAGCCGCCGAAGCCATCGCCCCATTCCGGTGGAGTGTCTGAGGCTTGGTCTGCCAAGGAAAAGAGCGCCGTTTTGACATATACGCCAGGCGTAGTAAAGCTCTGCCGCAGGAAGAGCTGGAAACGCTGGTGATTCGACAGAGATTGTAAAGGTACGTCCTTCGGCATATAGGCGCCGTACAGCCAGTTCACTCGCAGTTGCTCATTTGATTGCGGCCCCGCCTGAGTCTGCGCAACGCTCATCGGGGATAGAAGAATTAGAGCGAACGTGCCCGCGAGCAGCCACCTCGACGTGCGCACAGTCCATGCTAGTTTTCGCGCAAGCTTCATGCTGATTCCGCGATCGAAATGCGGGCTGGGCTTTGCCGCTAGCCGTTTTGGGCCGCTGAGTACGACAAAAGTCTCTGTAGCAAAGGGCAGCAAGAGCATAGATGATTTAGCCACTCTCCGCTACCCTGAGGAGCATGTAACTTCGGGTACTCCAGGTTCAACTCGACTACGAACTCAAGGAAAACTTTATCTTGGCCAGGCCCAAGGGCTAGGCGAACAGCAGACACACGGACTCCCAATAGTTTTTGGTGCTGCACACCGCTGCCAGTGATCAACAAGAGTGCTGAAAACCACCTCCGACTGGCGCATAACGATCGTCACTCAGTGTCCAGTCATCCGTAAATTCGCCGTTAGTGTGTGTCCTATCGCTGTGTATAAGGAGCAGAATAGATCAGTTCCCGATTGACGGAAATCGCAGCTTTAAGCTGGGCATTCTGGATGCGCTCCTTCAAGTCCTCAAGGAGTGATCCATGGCCATTTGGTAGTTTGATCGGGCCAGGTCCCATTTCAGCTAAGTCCTCCTCTCTGAGACCGGAATCCACCTTACACACGCTCCCAGTCGCCAGTCATCGACAAAACACTACCTCCAGGTCGTAGGAGTCCGTCTCGGGCTTGTAAGCGCGGATTTGAATCACTTCGGAAACGAAGCGGGCTCCCGGGCGACGGTCAATTTGAATGATGATGTTGAGTGAATCTGCGATGTTTGTCTTGATGGCTAGGTACGGTAGCTCGACGCCACTTTGCAGCACGCACGTCGTGAAGCGCAAAATACCCTGGGTTGCCTTCGATGATTGAAGTTTGCAGCTTCTTGTCCAGGTTTTTCCAATCGCCGTTGTACCAGCGTTTGACGGCCTCTAGTTGCTCCTTTCTGTCCTCGTCAACGCCATTAGGCCGGCGCTCGTTGTGGACGGCCACCTCGATGACCAGCTTCTTAAGAGCTTCCTTGACCTGTAAGGAATCTGTCGCACGATACATTTGGCCCGTTTCATCAGCTTCGAAGCCGATGGCGGCAAGCTCCTGAGCATGTTGTTGAAAGATCGCGCGCGAAACGCCGAGGAAGCACTCGCCGAGAATGTTTTGTTCGGCCTCTTTCATCTTCCGTTCCAGGACCTCGGATGAGATGGCCGATTCATAGACATCAAAAAGAGTGACGTACCCAAAACCAATCTTGTGCAGGATTATTATGAACTTGATGAGGTTGGTGTAGGCCTGCTGCCAGCGGTTCCTTGCCCTTGCCAAATAGGTTGTTTAAGAAAAACCTACGACAACCTTGGGATTCTGTTGGAACGTGTGGCTGGTGGATTTATTGGGATAGCTATGGGTGCAATGTTGTGCCGTGATTTTCCATCCACTGCACCAATCGTCGTGATATGTGCACTATTGCTTGGTGCAATATTCTCCGCGTTCGCGCTATCTCGGTCCAGAAACGCCAATTTAAAACCCAGCTGAACTTCCAGCCAGTTAGTCTCTTGTTCCTCAGGGACGAGGACGAGACGGAGTTGGCATCCCAAACGGCTCGATTACGCTGTGTACCCACCAGACTTCCCGAAACGGGGAATATGCTGGACGTTTCGTCGTATTACAAAGGCCCGCTCGAGACTCTCTCCGAGCCGTTCAAATTCCCGGTTCCAGACGAGAGGCGGCCTCCGACGGAGTTTCCGTAGGACCTTTTGAGTATAGGCGCGCACTCTTGGTACTGGGAGCAACCTTTCCGATACCCGACGCAAATCAGAAGGAGTTGGCAGCCACTTCTATCCCACCTTTTTGACGCCGGGGACTCTCCACGTGCCGTTCAAAATGCTCGGGTCTTTTTCTTTGGGCCAATATAAACGCATCATCAAAACGAAGTCATCCTTTGGCGCAGGTAGCCAATTCGATTCTTTGTCTTTGCCGGGCGAATCGGCTTGAATGTACAAGTCCGTCGAGCCGTCGGCATTCGTCTTGAGTTTATTGCGCTGGCTCAGCGTATATCGATTGAGCGGATTGTCTACGAAGAAGTACTTCGCGTTGTACATCGTAAGAGACCAGAAGCCATCAACAGGCGGCATGTTGCCCTTGTCAAAATGCATGACGTATTTGTTCGCGCCATTGTATTTCGAGACGATTTCCGGGCCTTCGGAAGTCGGATAGACGGCATCCTTTGGAAGATTCGCTCCCAAACCGTACCACGCGACCATAGCTCGTTGAATGTAGTTTGTGCCGTAGGTCCCAACCTTGGTGCTGTAGGTCCAGCCGTTTTCGAGCGAGGCATCTCGTGCAACAAGGCTTTCCTTCATCCACGCGGCAATCTTTTCCTGCGCTGGCTTCGGTGCCTTGGCGATTCCCGCTGCTACGGTGGCATCGACTTTAGACACATCGAAATCTTGGCCGGGTACGATTCCAATTTTCGCTAGTTTTGACACCATCGGTGAATCTTCGGAGGTGGGTGGGTTCGTTTTCAGTAGTTGAGCAAAAAGTTTGAAATATGACGCTCCGTCCAATGCATTCAACTGGTCGCGAACGGCTGTTTTGCCGTCGACGGATGCATCAACCGTTCCGGGCATCGGCGTATACGGCTTGCCATACGATGAAAGAGGAACAAGGGCAATCTGGTCTTGAATCGCATGCACGGCCTTGTAGTCCTCTGGAGTTCCTGTGCAATAAATCCGGCCCAATAGCCAAACGATGCCAGTCGGCGACTTATATTCAGTTACACCAGTCGGAAGAGTCCCGCTCCAACCAGGTCCTGTAATGGCGAATTTCTGTGCCCCAGTCCCTGTGGTCCGTTTGCCGGGGTCTTGGAATACGTTCGTCCATCCGTCCAGCATCGGAAATAAAAAGTACCGTCCCTTCACATCCGGGACACTGACCACCCACGGTTCCTTTGATACGTCCAGCCACGCCATCGTGTATAAGGTGTCGGCGTTCGGCGCGGTCACGGCATTGAAAGACGCGTTTGGATATTCTCTCAGCTTGGCGAATTGGCCCATGGGCGCAAACGTCCCTTCGGGCTTTACAAAATTGGTGGATACCCGCCTGGTCATTTCCATCGTCATCAGAGGGTAGGCGTAGATGTACGCGTCTTTGGCGGTCTCGAACGACTCTAATTCCTTAACGTCCTGTCCAACCTTCGACGAACCGCCGCAGCCCATGACTAACAAGCAGAACAAAGCGGACGCAGTACTCCACGCGGTTTTTCTCTTCATATACATCTCCCGAATTGAAGTTTTAGGCCGCTTCAAGGCTAGGCGGGAACGCGAGGGCAGTCTATTGTCATTAATGACATGCGCCGGTAGGTCTCAATGGCCTTCGTCGCCCGTTTTTGTGTTTCGCACAATTTCGCTCAAGTCCTGACGCCGTTACCGGAGATGTTCGTACTAGTCCCGTTGAGCGGTGCAATGGCGGCTTGTTCCTAGGCCCCGGCGATTTCGCAGAACCGGTCATTCTTTTCCCTGACCGCGCTGATCATTCCAAGAATGTCCCTAGAGAAAGGGGACACATTCTCTTGGTGTCTTTGGTGTCTGTTTAACACCGAAATTTGTTATAAACGGTTGAAAGGGGAGAGGCAGTGGAAACAGGTGAGATCGTAGAAATCGCCAATATCCATGCGGTTGCAATGCATATTGCTGAAAACAAGGGAGGAAGCGGAAATAGGCTAGGTGAGTATCCCACCCTCTCCGCCATACTTAAAGCGCCATGTTTTCAATCGTTTAACTTTCGTCGACTCGGGAAAGTGGCCTTCCGTGTGTGGTCCGTGTGTGGTTCGCGCTCGCACGCGGAGCCGTGTGTGTGGCCGGAGCCGGTGGCCAGCACTGTCCCGCGTGCTCTCTTTTCCATTCCTTCAAGTGGGCTTTCTCTTCTATGGCTTCAATCTTTTCCGACAATAGGAAACGCGAACAGATCAAAGATCGCATAGAAGTTCTCGACCGGGCACGTCGCAAAGCCATCGAGCTCCAGGCAAATCGCGCGGGCATCGAAACCGTAAAAGAAATTGGCACAGGCGCGGGATACTCCGTCGCCGAAGCGGTTGCCTCCTACCTTAAAGACATGGAGCCGCCGCAACGTGAGCCAAAAACTTATACGGCTTACAAATACTGTCTGGAACTCTTCGCCAGCCATTGCGCAAAGCGCTTCATCCGCGATGTGAAGCGCGAAGATTTACTATCGTTCATTCGCAAGTTGTACGATCTCGGCTGCGGACCCCGCACCGCCTACAATCGGGCCGTCATTGTTTCTCAGCTACTCAAAGCGAATGGCATTATAAAACTGCTTAGCAATCGCGACTGGCCTGACTATGTCGAACCAATCCGCTCCATCTACGAACCGGAAGAAATTCAAGCGCTTCTTAACGCGTGCGATGAAGACCGGCGTGTTCTGTATCTCTGCTATCTGCTCACCGGGCTCCGCGACAAAGAAATGCGGTACTTGACGTGGCGTGACATTGACTTTCGAACGCAAGTAATTCGAGTGACTCGCAAACCACTCTACGGGTTCAATCCAAATAACAAAGAAGAACGTGAAGTTCCGGTTCCTGCTTCGTTGGTTGCTGCGCTTAAGAAGTACAAGGGCTCAAAAAAGCCACTTCCTGACGCGCTGGTATTCCCGAATGAATCTGGCAGGCCCGACAAGCGGCACGAGTTCAAACTTAAGCGCATCGCCTTCCACGCGAAAATGAATTGCGGACAATGCGTCTCGAAGCACGGCAACAAATGCTCGGAAGGAGCGTACTGCTCCAACTTCTTTCTACACAAGTTCAGGCATACGTTTGCTACTCGGAACCTGCAAGACCACGTCTGCGACATCAAGACCCTGCAGAATTGGATGGGACACAAAGACTTGGCTTCGACAATGATCTATTTGAAGGCAGTCCGGAACAAAGACGTGATGGCTCGCGTAAACACTAGCGAATTGGCGGCCCTAGCAATGTGATTACTGGGCCGTGGTTTCGAGTGAGGACCGGACACCACACCAATGAAATCGCCTTTCGGACATGTCGAACAGCTCTCTAACACTCGTTCAGAATTCTTGCAGGCGGCACGGTTTTGGACCGGCGCTAGGGGGGAGGATTCCTCGCTGCAACCATCGCAGTCTTCGAGGAAGTCGATGGATCGGTGAATAGTCGAAGTATTTATCGATAAGGTCAAATACTGGGAGCCAAGTTGCCGGTTTTCGGAAGTTCACCAGTGTGGCCTGGGTTTCGTCCATAGAATTCAGATCCTTTGATCAGATTTGGGGTCAGCGGCGCCGAGCACCACCACCCGTGCTTCGAGTGGGGCTGTTGGTGCTACCAGTCGAGCGCTGATAATTGCTAGTCTGCGCCGATCCTCTCTCGCGATTCTGCATATCCGAATTGAGGCCCTGGGTAGTCGCGGTGGTCGACGAGCGTCCCGGAGCGGTACTCTCCGGCCGTTGTTGGGAGGTGGTGGTAGGTTGTGGGCGGGAAGGACGCTGCTGCTGGGCTTGTTGTGCGTTGGCCTGGCTGCTGGGATTCTGCTGCTGATACGACTGCTTTTGTTGCTGGTTTTTTTGTTGGACTTGCTGCTGGTTTTGAGGCGTATTCACGGTGTTCCAGGAGCTGGAACTGTTGTCGTATTTTTGCCAACCCGAGCCCGTGTTCTTGTAAACATTTCCGTCCTTCCCAGCATACATGTCTCCGGCTGAAGTCTTGCCCACCGCAGCATTGCCGTAGGCGGTTGAAGCCCCAGCTGCCTTTCCGCCCTGCGACCCCTGCGCGGATGCCACGGTTCCTTGCGCGGTCGAATAGTGCTGCGTGTAGGCGGATTTATTTCCGTTCGACACGTACGATTGACCCCACTGCGCCGTGGGACTCGACCCTTGATGCGTCGCGGCGTAGGTCCCGGTATAGGGGTTGTAGGCCTGCCCAACGCTTTGCCGACCGTAAGGAGTTGCAACGGAAGCGCCCTGTTTGTACGTGCCTGTGTACGGATTATACGAAGTCGCTCGCGTTGCCGAGCCATAGGGACCGTAAGCGGTCTGATAACGACCGTACGAACCGTTGGTGTTGTAAAAGGATCCATAGCCATAGTATCCGTAAGGCATCGGGTATGGACGATAGACGGGATATCCATACGGCGGGTAGTAAATATACGGCGGATAGTAATACCCGGTCCCGTTAGCGACTATGGCACCGACCGACACCCCGACGACGAAAGCGCCGAGATATCCAGCCGTGTGACTGCATTCCACGGACCCACTTGATGTCGTTGTCTGGGTTACGTAAGTCACGTTGTAGACCGGTGAACTTGGGGGGATTGTGTAGATTGCTTGTGGGACGGAGCCGGCCGTGGTCCAAGGTCCTTGAGCGTTCGGAGACATGAACCACACACCCTGCAGGCACAAGTAGTAGACATCGCCCACCCTAATCACTTTGTCGGTGGTATTGGTCGCGTAATGAAGTGAAGTTCCTTCAATGGGCGCGAACTGCGGATCGCCGCTGTAGCTCACCGTGGCCTGCGCTGCGGCAGACTTGGGATCAATCTCCATGACCGTGGGAATCTGTGCGATCAATACCGCGTTTTTAGCTTCTTCCGTCCCCGGCACCGAAGACAATATGCCACTCGCTGGACTGGAAAGTGGAATCTTGGCAAAGTCTGCCGGCAGATCCGCGGAAGCGAATGTCCACTGTCCCTGCATGTCCCTGGAACGGAACCAGCGCCCTGCTGCCAGAAAGTAATATTCGTTCGTGGGCGCGTATAGAAAAAACGCACTGTCCGTGTTGGTAGCGTAGAGAAGCTGAGTCTGAGGTATTTTTGCGTACACCGGTTTCCCATCAAACAGAATGACTTCGGCCGGAACGGCGCTATAAAACACTTTTGGAACTGGACCGCTGGATTGCGCAGGGAGCGGAATCACTTTCTTCAAATCGGCCCATTGAGGATCCTGGAGGAGTTTCTCGATTTCCTTCGGCAGCGTTGTCGCAGCGGACCACGGACCATGCGGGTCGGGCGCAGTTAGCCATTGCGAACCCACCAGTAGGTAGTATTGTGACTTGCTGGTATCCAAAAACACCGCCCACTGCGTATTCACGACGAATTTCAGTTTCGTGTTCGGAATTGCCGTGAGGACAGGTTCGCCATCCACGGCCAAGAGGATTGCGGGGCTGTAATTCACGAAGACAAAAGGCGGATCGTTCTTTACGGCCACCGCCTCGACGGATTGCGGTTTTGGTATGTAGGCCACGACACGCTCAAGAGCGATGTTGACGACTCCCGGAACAAAGGTCTTGAAGAGCTGAACCATCTTTGCAGATGAGGCCTCATCGAGTGACGGAAAGTAAGTATTAGTGACCTCCACCCCGTAGATAATGACCGTGTGCTTGTCTCTATCGACGTTTGTCGTTCCCCTGAACGTTGCAGCGCCAACCACCTGCTTGCCCCCGGCGGGCGTCATCTGAAACGCCTGCCGCCACGTGATGTCCTTGAAATCTTTCCACTCGTCGACCTGTGGCTGGCACGCGATGACCGTGCCGCCACTTTTCTCGAGTTTGCGCGGCCAGCCAGGATCCTGCGCAAAACCAGGCGCACTGGCCATCAGCAGGAGTACGACAAATCCGGCAAGCGTTGTCATGCACTTCATGGCGCTCTCCTTCTGAGTCAACCTGTGAGCGTGGCGGTTGGAGTGGGCGATACGCATCCCAATGCATCAGGCCTCTCGAATCCTAGTTCGCGCCAAGCTTTTGGTAATCGGAATTCGTGGTTGTGACCACTAACTGTTTGGCAGTCGCCTTGAGGATCGTTTGCTGCTCATAATTGGTGCCATCCGCCAAGCTGGCCATTTGCACTTGCAGGCTCACCACATCTTTCTCCTGGCCCATGTAGGTATTGATGTGCAACTATTGGGGTTGTAGCCAGAAGCCATACCCCACCAACGATCATCATGCGTTTAATGTTCCAATTCATTAGGCACCTCCGTGATTGGTCGCCGCACGGTCTGGTCTCCGATACCAAAGTCCACCAATGTGTCCACTCACAGATTCGCAGTTGATAGCTGGTCCTCCGTCGCCCTCACTGTGCGCAAAGATTTCGTTTCGCGAACCTAAATCCATTGGGCCGGGGTCGGATCAGCTGGCGACGGGCAGCGACACCGGTTGTTGAAGGCGGAATTCCAGCAAGGTTTCGGTCGGAATTTGCAGTTGCTGCCCCTTCTTGGCACCCGCAACCGCAGTTCCCGTTGCAGCGCCTGCTCCTGCACCAATAGCAGCTCCCTTTCCTCCCCCAGCTATACCACCGATGATCGCGCCCAATCCTGCACCACCGACGACTTTCTTCGCGGTATTCCCACCTTCGCCCTTGCCCTTCACCTCGTAGGTACTTGTCAGCAGCGGATAAGCGGTTCCGTTGATAACGATATCGGTCAGCTCCAGGACTAACTCGGAACTTCCGGACATTCTGCCGGCGGACGAAGCCTCCGCGAGCCGACCGTATAATGTCGTTCCTCGTGGCGCAACGACGGTGTCTTCGGCTTGCAGATTAGTTTCGAGAGTAGCGGTGAAGCGGTATCCCTTGGTTTGCTTGGTGGTATCGATCGAGTTGACCATCCGAATCAGGATTCGGGTACCTGCGGGAACTGTAATTCTCCTTTTCGTTTGTGTAGCCGAATTGGCTGACGCCTGGTGGGAGGAGCCCGAATGCAAACGCTCTCCCGAAATCGCTGGGACAATCGCGATGCCCATTAGAATCGCAATTGCCCACGTGAATGCCTTGTCCATGTCCTTGTCTCCTTTTCCGTTACGAGCCCTGTCCAACCACGGGCAGTGAGGAATCGATCTGCAAGTCAATGATCAGTAGAAGCTGATGTTCGACCATAACGAAACGCGCCGCCGTCACTGCTCCCAACGCTTGTTTGACCTTGTCGTAGGTTTGTGCCAGCAGTGCCGCGCGTTGCTTTTGGTAAGCCACGGACGCTTGAATCAATTCGTCCGCTTTGGCATCCGTCATCTCGTTGTACGAGCGCGCATATTCTTTGATGGTCTCGACTCGCTGGTCATTTAGCTTCGCCAGTTGTGCGTCATAATCGCTGTAGATCGGCCAGAACTTCGCCGCATCCTGGGCGCTCAACAGCATGACCGATCCCATCATCTCGGTTTTCTGTTGCCGCACGTCGCTTCGCAGCAGGTCGATATAAGATTCAAGATTCTTCTGGGTATCGGCCTGCGGAGTCGCCGCGGCTTTGCTGTGAGCCTTTTCGGTTTTCGTTTGGGCACGGATAGGAACCGCCGTAAGAATCGCGAGAGTGAAGAGTGTTGCCAAAAATATGTTATTCATAAACTTCATGTCTTTCCTCCTGACGAATTGCTGGTCGCTCACAAACGAAGTAGCTCCGCAAGCCATCCGGACAAGGACTCCTTGGCCAGGCACCAAACATTGTGGACGTCTTTTAGTCATTCAGAAGAATCCATCGCGGCCCGCTATTCCAATATTCCCTTGGTGGCCTGGCGCGGGCGTACCATCAGTGTGACTAACCGCGCGGTTCAGTGTGAAATCGTCGGAGCCTTCTAAAAACGGGAACCTCGAGACGGAGGTCCTTCTTGTTGATGCTGCGGTCCATCCATCCCTTTCTCAATACTCCGCAAAAATCAGTTCCACAGGGGGCGCCCGACTGCTAGAAACCTCTAACTGACGAAATCCACCCGATTACCAAATGCCTTTGAGAGAATGCATGCGACGATGGGAACCATTCAGGCGAAACTGTCGCAAGCCGTCTTCCAAAGCGAAATGGCATCCGTGGAGCGGGAACTGCCTCTGCTGTATGAAGATGTGGGAGCGACCATCGCGCAGAGAAAGACCAAAGTCGTCAGCTTTTGGAGGAACCCCAACTTATTGGAGCCTCTTCATAACCGCCCATACCAACCATGTACCTACTGGTGCCGCGGTCAGCGATTATCGCAAGCGACATAGCCCATTCCTGTTGACTCCTGATCCCACTCGAGGAGGTCTTTGGACTCCATCATGCAGGCAATCCACGAGTCGCACAGTCAAACGATCAGCCGGCGCAGCAGGAAATCTATGGCAGCGGGAACAGTTACGCTTTTAGGGCTTTACCTGCTGACAGGCTCCTGCTTTCATGGAGCAGCAATCAAGGCGGCGCAAGACAGATCAGTTGGCCAAGGCTCCCCGACTGAAGCTCTGGGCACTAATTCTCCAGCCGTCGGGATCGCCGCTCAGAAACCGGAAGCAGCGGATACCGAGAAAAAAGACACGAAGAAGAAGCCAGCTCACCGTGGGTCGCTCGTAGTTGCTCCGCTACCGATCGTCAGTCCAGCGATTGGATCAGGGATAGTACCGGTTCTAGGCTACATTTTCCCTTTTCGGGAAAGCGACAAGGTCTCTCCGCCCTCGGTAATCGGCGCCGCGGGATTCGTTACCAACAACGGCAGCCGAGGGTTTGCCCTGGGGGCCGACCTATTCCTAAAGGAGAACCGCTATGAGCTCAAGAGCATCTATGGGCGCGGAAGTGTTGATTATAAGCTTTACGGCCTCGGGTACATCAGCGGGAGCACGGGACCCGGGTTGCCGCTCGAACAAACGGGGCAGCTCCTTTTCGTAGAGTTTCTCCGAAATATAGGATCGAGGATCTTTGTCGGACCCCGGTTCATGAACGGCGACTCTCGCATCACCGTTAGTAATTCCCCCGACCGTTCAGGCGTAGTCGTGCCGCCCGATGTAGGCCTCGAAACCAATCTGCGCTCTATCGGCTTCAGAGTGATTCGCGATTCTCGTACCAACCGCTTCTACCCTACGGACGGAATGCTCATAGATTTCACGGGAGATTTCTACTCCCAGAATCTGGGCAGCAAGTACTCCTTTCAATCCTATAACTTCCATTTTGACAAATAC
>JBAVNY010000520.1:0-2472 GCA_049691535.1 Candidatus Acidiferrum sp. | reverse complement strand
GCCAAATCGGACTATTCCATTCGTACTCAAGATGGGTTAGCCAGTTGGCAGCCTTGACCAAAAGCGGTCCCTCTCCGGCTTGTGCCCACGCCAGGCGTGTGCCATCGGAGGCGGTCAAGTAACGGATGCGTTGGCGAAAGCTCATGCGATATGGATCTCGGCGCGCTGGGACATTTGTCCCATGGGATAGATTCGAATTCTAGTCCAACGGGACAAAGCGCCGATAGCCCACTTTCCAGATGCGGTTCATTCTTCTCTTAACACAAGGAGGCCGGGATGCTAAAGCGGCTGCTGTTCTTTGGTTATGGACTTGGATGCTATGTGATTTTTCTTGCCACATTTCTTTACGCTATCGCGTTCGTTGGAGGATTCGCCGTCCCGCGCCGGCTGGATGGGCCGCTCGAGACTTCGTTGCTGCGGGCAGGAGTTATCGACTGCGCTTTGCTTACGGTGTTCGCCGTTCAGCACAGTCTGATGGCGCGCCGGTGGTTCAAAGACCGCTGGACGCAAATTGTCCCATGGGCCATTGAGCGGTCAACCTACGTGTTATGCGCCAGTCTTGCCCTAGTCTTATTGTTCTGGCAATGGCGTCCGATCGGGATCCAGATTTGGCTCGCGGAGAACCACGCCATCCGAGCGACGCTTTGGACCTCATTTGCTATCGGCTGGATCACCGTTCTGGTGATGACCTTCTTCATCAACCATTTCGATCTTTTTGGTTTGCGTCAAGTGTGGTTGCCACTGATGGGCAACCCCTACACGAAGGTTGAGTTCCGAACTCCCCTCCCTTACCGCCTTGTTCGGCATCCGCTCTACTTCGGATTTCTCCTCGCATTCTGGATGTCCCCGAACATGACGCTTGCACACTTGTTATTCGCGGTCGCAACGACTGGCTACATTATTTTGGCGATCCAACTGGAAGAACGAGATCTAATCCGCGAATACGGCCATGCGTATGAAAAATACAGGCAGTCGATTCCGATGCTACTGCCCATAAGAAAGGTACGGAGTTTGAAGATAGAGACCGTCGTAGCGAGGATCGGGCCGGAGGAAGGTAACTGAGCGCGGGGCCGGTGCAGGATGCGTGCATTATCGCCGAAGCGTTCATTTAGCTGTTCAAGTCGATCAGTGTCCGCGGCAAGCGGCCGAAAAACCGCTAGTCCACTTTGACGGAAAACGTCCTACTCGTAGAAGGCCACCATCGACTCCCCGGAGTCCGGTTCGAGGACGCCAACTGTCATCGAAGGTCGCTTGAGTTCTCATCCCCGCGAGCCCCGTTTGAACGTAGCCAGTTCTACCAGGAAGAAAGCCGTGAGCGTCTCTCTACCGATCGTATTTCCTCATTCCAAGTCAGACTCGGCAAAGAAGGTACGTCCTACGTTGATTGTCAGGAACGCATAGACGGCAATGGCGACCAATAGGAACATGGCGAACACGGAGCGCCAGATGAACCACTGGGAAACGTCCAAAGTTAGAGGCCATCGCCGCAAGACAAAATAGAAGAACAATGCCACAGCGACAGACAAGAGCCCGAACCGGAACAGCAAGCCAAAGACAACCAACGAGCACAGCAATGCCGCGATTACCGCAAGGACCATGTTATCCGCCCCGAGGACGACCATCCCGAGGCACACCGCGCTAACAAGCATTGCCAACCAATCGCGTCGCATGATGACACGTGCCACAAGTAGGAAAGAAACCGTCGCGAGCGCCCACTGAACGGCCAAACTGGATTGGACCCCCAGAGCCGCCAGCATACTGGCGGGAGCACCCAATACCAAGCGCGAGGGTGCGATTGGAAGGATCTGGGCAACACGAAACCAGGCAGGCACCGCGTTGAGACTATTTTGAATGATGGCCATCGCTGAACCGCCTAGCGCGCCTAGCATAATATCGCGGCCAACTCTCGCATCGCGCAGGTTGCCCGACAGGACGCGCGTCCACGAGATCAGCATCTCCGGCCATCGACGACGCACATACGGTTCGACAGCAAGGTAAAGAACCCACATGAATCCGGCTACGTATAGCGCCTCGCCGCAACCGCCTATGAATGCCCCATACTCCTCTCCCGCGCTAGGAAAAAAGTGCGCCGCCAGTACCCAGCCAAGAAACTCCGCGATGAAGATAAACACGGCCACGCGGAATGCGCCTTGGCGGTCGCCGCGCCCACACCGCAAATTTCGTCGTGCGAGAAAGCAGCCGCCAATACCACAAACCAAAACGGCGAAAACGAACATGATATCGGAGAAAGTTCGCGTCCGTTCACTTGTCTCGGCAGGCTTTACGGCCAGCGACGCAGCGCGAAAGTAGACCGGTTTGCCGTTATAAGCAGCCGCGGTAATATGGAGGGTCCGTCCGGAGTCGCTCGATTGCCAATCTTGTCGTTCGTCAAATGCCATTGGCGGAAGTACTTTGGCGTCCTGTTCCGCGAAATGCGCACTGGCGATTCCCGCTTCCGACAGCAATATTGAC
>JBAVNY010000519.1:0-5804 GCA_049691535.1 Candidatus Acidiferrum sp. | reverse complement strand
CACGGTGGTGGGGCACAACGAGGGGATGAAGGTCGATCCTTCGACTCATCTTTTGTGGGCGATTCAAAACGAAGACGCCAACGCCAACATTGTGATCATCAACACCGAAACGCATGAAACGAAACTCTACACGTTTGGCCCGACATTGCATGGTGGCGGCTATGACGACATCGTGTTTCGTGGCTGCAAGATTTATGTCAGCGCGTCGAATCCGGCGAAGAACCCGAATACCGGTCCGGCGATTGTCAGCATCCGGCTCACCGGAAGCACGGTGGAGATTGAACCTGTGCTGGAAGGGAATGCCAGCGCGATCGATATTCCGACAGATGCAACCATCCAACTCAATCTGCAGGATCCCGATTCCATGACCCTGGATCCACTGGGAAACATCGTTTTGGACAGTCAGGGCGACCAGGAACTAATTTTCGTGAGCAATCCGGGAAGTTCCAGCCAGCGGGTTCTGCACTTGCCGCTAAGCTACATGACGCCGGGCGGGCCAATGGCCGTGGAAACAGACGACACTGCGTTTGTGACCTCGACGGAAGGTTTCATTCTCTTCGCGGATAAGGGGCTGAACACCGTCTACAAGCTCAGCAAAAAGGCGTTCGTGCCGGGCACGGCGTTTACCGCGGCAGACGGAGGGCCATTCGTCGGCACGCTGGACCTGACGACCGGAGTAGTAACACCGATCGTGACGGGACTGGTGGGTCCCGGGGGAATGATGTTCGTCAATGCATCGAAGAGCAGCAAAGGCGGAGATGATTCGCGGGATGAGGATCACAGTTCCTGCCGTGAGCGCGAAGGGGATTCACACTAACCCAGGCTGCGCATAATTTCTAAAGCCTGAAATATCCTGATGTTTTGCGTGCGGCTCCGAATCGTAAGGTTCGGGGCCCTATCGTTTTGGTGAGGAGAATGGAACGTCTAAACCACGCGAGAGCTAATTGCCTGTGCTTCCGCTACAATCGACGTTCACAACGGGGGCTGCTTTTTGCGTACGTCGACCATAGCGGTTTATTGCGCCATCGATAGTTTGATTTCGTTGTCGGGCAAGGCGCTCACAGGATTTCAGGAGTTTCTCGAAGGATTGTCGGAAGCAAGCATTCCGTGCGTTTGGGTGACTTCGCGTAACCGCATGTATCTGGACGCGACAATGCGCAGATTCGGGCATGGCGCACCCTTCATTGGGGAGAGCGGTTCGGGCGTATACATGCCCGAAGATTACTTCCACCTGCGACCAGCAAAGACCACGCGCCTGGGGCGTTTTACGTGCATTCCTGTGGCTACTCTGCAGCCCGCGGCGCGAGAGGCGCTCGACGTGCTTGCCGAAGAGACCGGCGTAGAGGTGGTGCCGCTGCGTTCGCTGTCGCCCCGCGAGTTGTCGCAGAATGTGGGTCTGCCACAACGCGACGCGGAACTGTTGCGGCAGCGCGATTTCGACGAAGTATTTTTCTTCGCGGGCGCAACCGAGGACATCGAGAAATTTCGAACAGAAGCTGTGAAGAGAAACTTGTCGTTGCATGTACAAGGTCTACTGTGGGCGCTGGCGTGTGGAGCAAATCTCGCCGCGTGTGTGCGCGATCTTTCGAAATTGTACGATCGCGCGGTGCGCGGCCACGCATTCACCATCGCGATTGGCACGGCAGAAGATGCCAGCGAATTATTTGCTACATGCG
The DNA here is from genome assembly GCA_049691535.1 of Candidatus Acidiferrum sp. Taxonomy (GTDB): domain Bacteria; phylum Acidobacteriota; class Terriglobia; order Acidiferrales; family UBA7541; genus Acidiferrum. Next base: position 4,128 of record JBAVNY010000519.1, on the reverse strand, counting down.
ATCGCGCTATTTTATTGACGAATTCCAAAGACAACGAAACAGACTTCGAGGAGCGACCAGGAGTTACTGCAAAAGGACCGGCACCGAAGCGCCTGCCGCTATTTTCGCCGGATACCTGGGAGACAGTACTAGAGGCCGTCCAAACTAAATTACATTCGTAGAGGGAAACAGAGTATCCATTGTGTGCTGTGGTTTTCACACCGAAAATTTTCGCGAAGAAGCACTGTTCCAAATCGGTCAAAAATGCAATAAAAGCGAGTAATGAAGGTACCAGGACTCGACCCCAGTCCTGGCACTGCGATTGCTCCAAAGGCAGCATCCTTTGTTCGAGAAAGGGAACGCTCGGTATACGTGTAGCTCGTACTCCGAGTTTAGGAGACTGAACCCATGACATGGATGCGACGCATGATGCACGTTCCCGCGAGCGAGACACAGACGGGATTGGTATTAGCACTGTGCATATTCACGATGAGCGTAATGTCCATCGCCCTGGTGTGGCAAGCACAGGTGATCGCCAAGCAGAACGCGGTCATCCACATGATGCAGACGCGCTTCGGCGGCTAGTAGATTGAAGTCGACGGTTCACGAAGGTTCGTGATTGCGCTCACGCCCGCCAGTAAACTTCGCAACATCGCCCTGCGGTTCGACTTATTTTCTCTGACACCGTTGGATTTGCAACGCAAAAAGGCCCCGGCTGGCGTCGGGGACTATTGCAATTTTGCTGCGTCGCTTGGCGAGCAGCCTGGAATATCCGGCCGTTCGGGCGCGACTCGCACCGCAAAAGCGGTGTGTTCAGCTTACGTTTGCTTCTAAGCCCGGTGGAGTAGTCATTCTTCCTCCGGAGCTCTGGGAGCTCACACCTCGCTTCTACTCCCGCGTAATGCAGGGTGCAAGCGAAATCTTGACGAAGCGCGAAAAAAGAAATATGCGCGCACAAGATAACCTAGTTTGTGAGGAGAACCTACTCAACTACTTGATGAACAGAGTCTCGCGAAGCTGATCGCGGCCGACAAAGGATTTAACGCTGCGATAGCGGCCGAAGAGTTCCTGGATTTCGCGATTCTGGTAAATCTTCTGCGCCGGGAAAATTGGCTTGGCCGAGAGCACTTGCAATGTGGTGGTATCCGCAACGCGATAGCGCTGGAACCCTTCCGGCTTCTTGCTGTGAAACATGGCGAAAACCGCGGCACCGGGACGAAGCAGTTCCGTCACGTGAGCCACCAACTGCTTGGCGAGCGCTGGCTCCAGATAGTCCAAGGTGTCCCACAAAAGCAAAGCATCGAACGAAGAAACCGCATACTTAAAATTCTCGGCGAGAAAACGCTTGGCGCGTGCTTCCGGTGTTCGCGACGCGTAATCATCCGCAGTGAGCGTCTTGCCCTTTTCTTTCTCAGTTTCCTCGGCTTGAAAATCTGCCCAGCCGCGCAAAATGTCGTCGGAAGTTACGCGAAAGCCGCGCTCGATAAAAAAGTTAAGCGTGGTCTGCCAAGCTGGCCCCAAATCCAACAACGTGCCGCGCCCCAGCCCGTCGAGGCTCCACAAGAATTCTTTCAGCCCATTCGAGACCCGGCTTACTTCTGGCAGTTGCGGCGTGCGGCTCGCGCCCACCGCGGGAATGCCACTACCATTGGTCTTCGGTTTCCGTTCGGCAGAGAGCGGCGTGCCTGGTTCGCGCGCCGGACTCGTGCCGACACCAATCCCGAGTTTATTCAGAATGCCCATTATTAATCAGCGCCTGCGACCGCCGCCCCCGATGCTGCTTTCTCTCCACCGATGCTGGAATTTTTCACCCGGCTGGATTCCGTTTTAGTGTAGCCAACTCCGTCGGCCAAATGGCTTGGCTATTTGCCTGCTTCCCTTTTTCCGTGCACCTCAGCGCCTTCTTCGTTAGCAATCTTCTCGGCCTTTACGTCGCCTTTGACGCGCGCAGTGCTCCAGATCTGGATGCGTTCCGAAGCGGTCAACTTCCCTTCCACGCGCCCGCGAACGATCACCTCGCGACCCAATATTTCAGCTTTCACGGTCGCGTTCGGTCCGACAGTAACCACTGCGTTCGATACGGTGACTTTGCCATCAACGGTGCCGTCGATGAACAAATCTTCGCTGCCGGTAATCTCGCCCTTGATCTTAATACCTTGGCTAACACACGCTGCCGCGGTTTTGCCGGAGCTGGTGCTGCCCCCGATGGAGCCTGCGCTTACCGGATTTGCCGAATGCCCAGGAGCTGCAGAAACGCCCGCAGATCCCTGCGGCTTTTCATCCTCTTTACGCCACATGGAGACACCTCAACTGTTCTTTTGATTTTCAAAGTCGCTTATCGGAGGCTGGGAAGCGTGCGACTGAGAAAGTTGAACATATTACAGCACTTATTGGGTGTAAAGGGCAAGGCAACTTTTTTCCACGGAGGATGTGCCCTGATGGTTCACAGGGTCCTATTGACTCAGTCACTTAGCGGGAGCCGGGGACTGACTAGTACTCGAGCCTCGGAGCTCCCACATCGCGTCAAGCATTCCGGTGAGCTCGTGAAAGAACATCTTTTTGGAGATGCGCCGCTCCCACCAGTGGTCGGGGTCGAAGTCGCCGTCCGGCGCGCTGGCCACAGAGACAGCGATGGTGGGCGGAAATTCTTTCTGGAAGATGTAACGGGAGCGGCGGGTGTGATAGTTGGAGGTGACCACCACAATACTCTTCCAGCCATGTTGTTGGGCGACGCCCCGGAACACCGCAGCTTCTTCCATGGTGCTGGCAGCATCTTGCGGCAGGCGCAGTATTTTTTCTTTGGGGACGCCACGCTCGATCAGGTCGTGCTCCATCAATTCCGATTCCCCGGCGTTCGGCCGCAGACGCTTGCCGCTGGCTACAACTTCGTTGGCAATTCCCTGCCGGAATAATTTAGCTGCATGCGTGGAACGATCGGCATAGAAATTGTCTCCGCTTAAAACCACGATGGCGTCGGCGTGGGCCGCAGGCTGATCAATGACCCAGGATTCTCCGGCGAATCGCATGATGGGATAGCGCGCCAGGTAAATGACCGTGCACAACGCCAAGAGAAAAATCAGGGAGACTAAACTGCCAATGACTCCGCCCCGTTCTTTGTTGCGCTGCGACAGCCTGTTCATGTATTCGGGTCAATCGATCGAAGATGCTCGGCCGCTTGCTCGGGCAGAAAGCCGTTGAAGTAAACTTCCTTGATGCTGTACGACTTGCTGCGCTTTTCAAGAATCGGCATGATCTCGATATGCCAGTGATAATCGTCGGCCAAGGTCTTCCAGTAGCCGGCCAGTTCACCCTTTTTGTTACGCGTATTTGGCGCGGTGTGCACGACCAGGTGATAAGCGGGCGCAACTTTTTCCAGACGTCGCAACACCCGGCCTAGCAGCGCGGCAAGCTGGCGGCGATTGGAACCGGGACGCGGCTGCTCGAATAAATGATTGTGGCGGCGGTGCAGCACCCACATTTCAAAGGGCACCCGCGACGCGTACGGGCACAAGGCGTAGTAGTCACCTTGCACATCGACGATGCGTTTACCCTGCTTTTCATCTTGCCGCACGATGTCGCAGAAAACGCAGCGTTCCTTGTCTTTGTACCACTCGTGCGCGGAGCTGAGTTCATACTTGATGCGGCGCGGCACAAAAATTGTGGCGGTTACTTCAGAGTGTGCGTGAGGCCATTCTTCGCCGGCGAGCAACCCCTGATTCTTGAAGACGCTTACGTATTTGAAGCGCGCATCTTTTTTCAGGTCGGCAATGCGCATGCCCCAGGCCCACAGGACGCGATCGATTTCATCATCAGCGAGAGCAGAAAGTTTTTTGTCGTGCAGTGGCGTTTCGATGACCACTTCGTGTGCGCCCAACGAGCCCATCTTGTCGTAAATACCTTCGGCCGCGCGGCCGGGTTCAACTTCCACGCGATAGAGCGGGTCGGGATGCGGAATCACGCGGACTTGCCACGCTCCTTCCGCGGGCCCTACCAGCAGCGTTTTGGCGTTTTCAACACGGCCAGGATCCAGAGGGCAAGGTACGTCACCATCCTCCTGTGGCTCGCGTTGACCAGATACAACCCAACTTTGCGTGATGGGATCTCGTCGGATTTCCATGGATGATTATCGAGTATACCGCGTCGGCGTCG
>JBAVNY010000518.1:0-1505 GCA_049691535.1 Candidatus Acidiferrum sp. | reverse complement strand
GCTTTACACGGTGCAACAGAACTGCTCGCGAACAGCGCAATCGATCTGATTTATTCCGAAGCATTTTTCGTTCCGATGTACGCTAACCAGCCTCTCTTCGGGGATCTGGTGAGCTATCTAGCGAAATGGAACTACCGGCTTCACTTGATCTACAACCAAAACATTAATGGAATCTCCGGACGACCCCTTCAAGCGGATGTTGTTTTTGTCTCGCCAAAATTACAAGAATGCTCTGTAGAACGCCTACGAACCTCCTGGATAAGCTAGCTCCCGCCGATCGGATGTGAGGCTTTGCAATCCGGCGGAGTGTGATACTTTCTCGCCTGCGTTGTCAGTTGGAGGCATGCGATGAGGCAAAAGAGGTCGTGGCGGTTTGTGGCGATCGTGGTGCTGCTATTTTGTGGGGGCGTTTGTGTTGCGGCGGAGCAGTATCCGATCATCTACGAGCATGACGTAAAGGTGGCAATGCGCGATGGCGTTGTTCTTCGTGCCGACATTTATCGCCCGCAAGCTGAGGGGAAATTTCCAGTACTGCTGCAGCGCACGCCTTACGACAAACGCAATTTTGCTTTTGGATTGAAGGCTGCGGCACGGGGATACGTCGTGGTTATCCAGGATGTTCGAGGGCGCTATGCTTCGGACGGCGAGTGGTACACGTTCAAGAACGAAATGAACGATGGCTACGACACGATCGAGTGGGCTGGGGCGCTGCCCTATTCGAACGGCAAGGTGGGGATGTTCGGCGGGTCTTACGTGGGCGCGACGCAGATGCTGGCGGCGATCATGCATCCGCCGCACCTTGCGGGAATTTGTCCGGTGGTTACCTCCAGCAACTATCACTCAAGTTGGACCTATCAGGGCGGCGCGTTCGAGCAGTGGTTCAACCAGTCGTGGACCACCGGGCTGGCGCAAGACACCATGGACCGGAAAGTCAAACACGCCAGCAACGCGGCCGAGGGCATGTGGGAGCTGCCACTGACCAGATACCGGCTGTTCAATTTGAATGGGCGTCAAACCATGGAGGCTGCGGAGCTGGCTCCCTACTATCTCGATTGGCTCGCGCATCCGAACTACGACGACTACTGGAAGCGTATCTCGATTGAGGAGCACTTCGGTGATATCACGGTTCCGGCGCTGCATATTGCAGCTTGGTACGACATTTTTCTAGGAGGCTCGCTTCGCAACTATGAGGGGCTCAAAGCGCATGGGGGAAGCGATGCCGCGCGAAATGGGCAACAACTTCTGGTGATCATCGGCGGGCATGCGGGAAGTGAACGGAAGGTCGGCGACGTGGACTTTGGTCCAGATGCGGCGTTCAGAGAGGATGACGCGACGCTCGACTGGTACGACTCTTTGTTCAAGGGCGTGCAGAACCGGTTTGCTTCCGGCAAGCCAGTGAAACTTTTCGTGATGGGCGCGAACCAGTGGCGCGAAGAAGAGGCTTGGCCGTTGGCGCGTGCTCACGAGACAAAATACTTCATGCACTCGGCAGGCGCGGCCAACTC
>JBAVNY010000517.1:0-4213 GCA_049691535.1 Candidatus Acidiferrum sp. | reverse complement strand
CCCAAATTCATCTGGGACGTAATGGCGAGCGAGGTGGCTCTCGTATAACCAGCGAATAGCCTCCTCGGGACACTGCTCGGTCTCATCAATTTTCTGTGAATAGGCAAACGACAGCGGGTTGTCAGGATTGTTGGGATCGCCCAATTGAGATTCCAACGCTTCCGTCAGCGTGGTCTTCGTAATGGCTGCTGCAATTTGGTTCATGTCCAATTCCAATAAATTAGGAGAGCGGGCCGTCGTTCAGCACAAACAGTGTCTCAAGACTGCCGTCCAGTAGCGCCGCGCGGCACGCTCGCCGCTGTATTTTCCCGCTTGATGTCTTCGGAATTGTATTCCGCCTGACCAATGCGACCGCGTACGCGCGAACCTCGAATTCCAAAGAGATCTGCTCACGAATCTTGGCGGCGACCTCCTCGAACTCAATAGTCGACGGATGGTCTTTTCGGTTCAACTCCTGAACGACGCCGAGGCTCTCCTCTCCGTCGATCGTCAGCGGGAACGCGGCGCTCTCCGCGGTCTCCACCGCCGGATGGCACTTTTGCGAAACCCACTCGATGTCCTGAGGAGCATAGTTCGCCCCACGAATGATGATCATGTCTTTCAGCCGGCCTGAAACAAAAAGCTCTCCATTCTGCAAAAAACCTAGATCGCCGGTCCGCAACCATGGCCCTTCTCCCGTATCTTTTAAGAAGGCGTTGAATATCTCCTGGGACTTGACCGGCTGATTCCAATATCCGGCAGCCACTGCGCGATCCGACACCCAGATTTCCCCGATCTCGTCTCCTCGGCACTTGGTTAGATTCGTTGGATTGACGATGGCGACTTTTGTGTCGCCCACAAGCTCACCGCAACTGACAACCTTCCGCCCCACACGGCCCGTCTCGACAGGGGTCACGCGCCCATCAAAGGCGGCATCTGCGTCCACATCGAGAACGCGTGGTCCGGCGTTAAGTCGTGTGGATGAAACAAGCAACGTCGCCTCGGCAAGGCCATAAGCTGGCGCGAAGGCGCCTCTCCGAAAGCCGCATGGCTCAAACGTCTCGATAAATTTCTCCAACACCTCTGGGTTGATGGGCTCCGCCGCATTTCCAGCAGCTTTCCAGCTGGCCAGGTTTAAGCTCGCGCGTTCCTCGGAGATTATTCGACGAATGCAATGCTCATAGGCGAAATTTGGCGCCTGAGAATGCGTGCCGCCGTATTTGGTGATTGCCCCGAGCCAGTGGGTAGGCCGTTTCAGGAATGACAATGGCGACATGAAATAACAGGGATCGCCGCTGAACAAAGGCTGCAACAAGCCCTGCACCAGGCCATAGTCATGAAAATGAGGCATCCACGTAACGGTCACGCCGTCACCGTAGCCGCAAGACTTATGCAGGGCGGCCAAATGATGCATCAAGTTTTGATGCGTTATAACCACCCCTGACGGCGAGCTGGTAGATCCTGAAGTATACTGAAAATAGGCCGGCGTCATCGCGTCAATCGGTTCGGCGCCCAAGTCATCGCCGCCCTCCTCGAGTTCATCGGTCACGATCCACGGCGTGCCCTCGAAGTCCCAGAGGCTACTGCCACTGGCCGAGGCCATGTTGAAAATCTTGCGGGTCGTCAGGACGAAGGCCGCGTCAGCGTCCTCAGCGACCGCCCTCAGGCGGGGCATCGTGCGAAGAAGATTCCAAGTCTCAGGGGCCGGCACCGGCACCGCCACCACGTTCCGAGACAGGCAGGCCAAAAAGGCCGCCATAAAATCGGGACCTTGCGGATAAACTAGCAGAGCTCGTTTGCCGATTGCTCCGATCTTCCGCAGATGTGCGGCAACTTTGGCAACCTCACGGTGAAGATCCGAATAATCCCAGCGAGTCCGGACTTCGAATCCAACAAGAAACGTGTAGCAGAGATCATTTTTGCGTCGCCGAACTCTATCGTTCAGCAAATCCCGCATCGTTAAATAATGCTCATTCATTCCTCGGACCCAGGATTTGCTGTGTTAACGTTGGTGAGCGTTCCTCCGTCGGGACTGTCGCCGCTCTCGCAAGTTGCCCTTGCCGTTGTCGCGCTGCGGCGTTAATAAGGTGCGTCCTCAATAATAAGCAATATTAGGTTGCACAACGCAACCAAAATCTTCGACATACAACCCGTTCAGCTCTTAGTGCGCTAGGATTCGCTAGATATTGTTGTGGCTTATGTGAAGTGATGACCATCGGATGACAGGGCTCGTGGAGTGTATTAAGTGAAATTTCGACCACCCCCCATGCAGCCAGCCTTTTCGGGGACGGGGCACCTTGCCGTCTGGGTCGCGGCATTGGCTGGGATTTTACTGTCGCCAATTTTGACCACGCTCATTGTAAGCCCCGAAACGCGATATCTCGTGATGTCCAAGCGCGTTGGACCGTCCGACTGGCATACAAGCGAAGTCCTCAAAGAGACGGGCCCACTCGACATTCTCGTCCTTGGCAATTCACGAATGCTGATGGCCATGGACCATGCGGCTCTTCGCGAGGACGTCAGCGCCCCAGACGGGCCTCTGAAATCGGAAACAATCGCCGCCAGATTTAACGGCTATGATTTGAGTTATACATTTCTAAGGGACTTCTTTATTCATCGCCACGCACGCTTGGTTGTCATAAATTACCCGGATATTCCGCAAATTGATAACCACCCGGGTGAGAAATACATCCGCACGCTGGGACAGCCTGATCCAGGGCTAGATATCAAAACCCCCAGCCTCACCGTCACGGATTACGCGGAAATGGCAATGATCGGACCGCGGCTCGCTCTGGCATCCATCGTCCGGCCCGGAACCACAACGCGAACTGGCTACCGAACGGCGGAGGACTTTCCCGACTATGAGGCGACGCGAGGAAGCTTCATACCCGACGACGGGTATCAGGAAGCCAAGACGTCGCCTCGAGCGCCCTTCGCCCGATATGATTCTCCAGACAAACCCTATCCAGCCATAATCATCAGTCCAGGCGCGCCGCTTCCACGCGGGGTGGTCATGACCGACAGGCCGTTTACCCCGATCGAGTCCGCTTATCTTCCCGCCATCAAAGCGTTATGTGAGAGAAATGACGCCATTCTTGCCTTTATGCAGATCCCAATGGCGAACAGCGAGGGAACGATTGAAATATCGAGTCAAGTGCTTGCGCTCGGAGTTCCTATCATCGCCGCATCTTCTGAAATGATGTTTGGTAACATCTCAGCCGATCGTATAAAAGAAAACTACTACGATCACCTACACTTTAATTCGAACGGCGCCCGTCGAAGCGCGGCGGTTTTTGGCCCGGCGTTCCAGACGTTGCTTCAGAAAAGCAAAGGCTGACAGATGCGTTCTTTCCTCTTAATTTTGTTCTGCCTGCTGGCGTTTTTGTCAGTCGGCCTGTTTGCTAGCATCTCTCCGCTGAATATGGACGCTGGCGTCCTCTACGCGCAATTCTAGCATGTCAGATCTGTTTTTTTCAACCACCGCGCTTGTCGCCCTCTTTTATTTTGGAATTGCAACCGCTGTCGCGCGCCTAATGCCTATCGGTGCGCCGCGGAGCGTTGTCTTCGCGCTCATCAACATTGTCACCGTGTGGATGATCTTTTTCACGGGTCAATCCGGCGCAATATCGATGGTGCTATACATTCTATTTTTGTCAGTATTCTGGGTGTTGCTTCGCGTTGCGCAAACAAGATCCCGTCATCTGTTCCTCCTCGGGTTTGTGCCCCCGATCGCATGGCTAGTTTTTGCCAAGACAACCGGTCTCCTGTTCTTCGTTGGACTCTCGTATATGCTGTTTCGTTGCGCTAATGTCGAGTGGGAGCTCAGCAAGCGCAAGATCAGTATGATGTCATTCCCGGACTACATGGCGCATTGTTTCTTTGCACCGACCTTCCTGATTGGACCAATTTCACCGTACAGTTATTTCGAGAACTCGTTTAACGCCGGATCGGCGTATAATAAGGAAGATGTAACCAACTGCCTGCTGCGAATCCTTAAAGGATCCGCCAAGGTCGTGGTCATTTCTGGCGTATTCTTGCAACTCAGTCCAGATGCTTTTATTATTGATTATAGAACGCACAAGATATACGAGGTTATCATCGCGATCATTGGTTTTTATATTTATATGTACGCTAATTTCTCAGGGCTGAACGATGTTTCGATCGGCGCCGCCGGTCTCATGGGCATTGCGGTAAAGGAGAATTTCAATCGGCCGTACTTTTCTCAAAGCATCAC
>JBAVNY010000516.1:0-2868 GCA_049691535.1 Candidatus Acidiferrum sp. | reverse complement strand
AAAGCAAGCCGCGATCCCTCCGCTGCGCACGAAGCGTGCTCCGGTCGGGATGACAACTTGCGGGTTGGAAATGGGTTGCTGGAACGACTTTAACTTTTTTAGCGTTGCACTCGGCTGACTTGCGTTGATGGAAGTGGCCTTACGGATTAAGGAGCACAACGAAGAATCGCTGTGCCACAAAACGCCTGTACAAAAGCCATCAGACGATTGAGACAAAGACGCTGTAGTAGCGTCGGTGAGGGAATTTGCTTGCTTCCGTGCGGGAGTAGTAGTGTGCGTGAGGCGCGGGCGCGCTATCAGGGAAACGGCCTGCGGTGCGGAGTTCACGGTTGAACGTGCAAACGAAAACAGCTCTTACCAGTAATCAATGGCGGGGATTTTTTGCAGCATGGGGCGGTTGGGCACTCGATGGAATGGATTCCTATATTTTTGCGCTGGTGATGGTGCCGGCGCTGCGCGAGTTGTTGCCCCGTTCAGGATTGCGCAGCGACATGGGAGGCGTCGGGTATTACGGCGGACTGCTCTTCGCGTTGTTCCTAGTGGGTTGGGGCTGCGCGTTCATTTGGGGACCGATTGCGGATAAGTTTGGCCGGGTGCGCACGTTGATGCTGACGATTTTGTGGTACTCGGTGTTTACGTTTTTATGTTGCGTGAGCACGCAGGTTTGGCAATTGGGTGTGTTTCGATTTCTCGCTGGTGTGGGCATCGGCGGGGAATGGGCGATGGGCGGAACGTTTGTGGCGGAAGAGTGGCCGGAAGACCGAAGAAAAACGGCGGCGGGATGGATGCACACCGGATATTACGTGGGATTTTTTCTGGCGGGGCTGGCGAATTCCTTGGTGGGCGCGCACTACGGATGGCGCGCGATGTTTGCAATTGGCGGAGTTCCGGCGCTGCTGGTTGGATTCATTCGCTACGGGGTGCGGGAATCACAAAAGTGGCAAGACAAAGTGAATGAGGTGCGGCGCTGGTCGGTGTTCCGCCCACTGGCGGCACTGTTCAGCAAGGAATACCGGTCGCGGACGCTGCTGAATTCCGCCTATGTGTTGGTATCGATCATCGGATTGTGGGCCGGGTCGGTATACGTGCCGGCGGCGGTGACGGAGATGGCCAGCCGGCAGAAAATTGCGGGAACGACGACTACGCAACTGATTTCGCTAGCGACCATGCTGCTGTCGGTCGCGACGATCATCGGTTGCATATTTCTTCCGCCGCTCGCGGAGCGTTTGGGACGGCGCGCGACGCTGGGCTTGTATTACGTCTGCATGTTGCTGTCGATCGCAGTGGGATTTGGATATGTTTTCTATCTGCCGCACAATGCGCTGAACTTATTTTTTGTGTGCCTATTCTTTCTGGGAGTTGGTGGGGCGAATTTCGCGATGTATACGTTGTGGCTCCCGGAACAGTATCCGACGGAGATTCGCGGGAGCGCCTTTGCGTTCGCCACGTCGGTGGGACGATTTGCGGGAGCGGCGTTTACGTTTCTGGTGGGGGCGGGAGTGGCGCACTTTCATACCATTGGGATACCGGTGGCGTTGACGGCGATGGCGTTTGTGCTGGGCTTGTTTTTGTTGCCGTTTGGGTATGAGACGAAAGGGAAGACTTTGCCGGCGTGATGGGGAAAAGATTCGGAGAAACAGGAATCGCATCGCGGCGTTAGAGAGCAAGACCCACCCTTCGCAAAACCGGCGAAGGATGGGGCACCCTCAAGATCATTTGTGATTTTGCACAACTAACCCAAGTCGAGGTAAGCGGAAACTAGGCTTCTTCTTCGACCAGGGCTTCGCCGTGGGCCGCTTTGTGGGCGGCGATTACTTTGTCGGCTAGTTCGTTGGGGACGTAGTCGTAGTGCGAGAACTCCATGGAATAACTGGCGCGGCCCTGGGTCATGGAGGTCAGGTCGGTGGCGTAGGAAAGCATCTCTGCAAAGGGCACCTGGGCTTTCACGACGACGTTGTGGCCGCGGGTTTCGCTGCCTTCGATACGGCCACGGCGTGAGCTGAGATCGCCCATCAGGTCTCCGGAGTATTGGTCTGGCGCGTAAACTTCGACATGCATGACCGGCTCCAGCAGAGCGGGGCGCGCAGACTTCATGGCTTCTTTGAAGGCCAGCGAGCCGGCTATTTTGAAGGCCATATCCGACGAATCGACGTCGTGATATTTGCCGTCGTAGAGAGTGGCGCGGAAGTCGGTGACCGGGAATCCGGCGAGATAGCCCCGAGCGGCGGCTTCGCGAATGCCACGTTCGACAGAGGGAATCCAGTTCTTGGGAATCGCGCCGCCGAAAACATCGTCGACAAATTCGATGCCTTTGCTGCGTTCGATGGGCTCGAACTTGACGCGGCAAACGCCAAACTGCCCGTGACCACCGGATTGCTTCTTGTGTTTGCCTTCGGCGTCGGCCTTGCCGCGAATGGTTTCGCGGTAGGCGACCTTGGGTGGTTTGAGAGTCATGTTGACGTTGTAGCGCTTTTGCAATTTGGCGACGACCACTTCGACGTGCTGCTGGCCGTTACCGGCGAGGAGAAATTCCTTGGTTTGGGGATCGCGCGAAAAACGCAGAGCTGGATCTTCTTCCATCATTTTGTGAATGGCCACGCCGATTTTGTCTTCATCGGCGCGAGTCTTGGGCTCCACGGCAAAGGTGATGGAGGGTTCGGGAAGTTGAACGGGCTGATAAAAGATGTTGCCGCCATTTTTTTCGCCGAGGGTGTCGCCGGTAACGGTTTCCTTTAGTTTGGCAATGGCTCCGATATCGCCGGCATGGAATTCCTGAACTTCGGTGAATTGTTTGCCTTGCACCAGCATGGTGTGTTGAAAACGTTCTGGCAGATTGCGATTAAAGTTCTGCAGAGTCGCGTCGTTTTT
>JBAVNY010000515.1:0-2180 GCA_049691535.1 Candidatus Acidiferrum sp. | reverse complement strand
CTTTCGCTTTGTTAACCCACTCCACCGATGCTTGTCAAGAGTTCTGCGTAACAACCCGGTTATTCGCCGCTACCGTACCAATTTTCTGCTTGGCCGCAGCCGCTCCGCCCCTTTAGGGTGTGCCCTTCGCCGCGCTGGTCTGCGTTTTTGGCTTGGTCGATTTTTTCTTCGCCGAACTGTGCACCGTGTGTGCCTCGGGCATCCCGCCCACGGTGTAAATGCGCAGCACCATGCCACGGTTCACCTTGCCGCTCTTCAACCCGTTCCATTTGCGCACATCTTCCGCGGTCACGCTGAACTGGTCGGCGATCCCGCCAATGGTATCTCCCCGGCGCACCCGGTAGCGAACCAGCTTGCTCTTGGTCTCTTCGGCCGGCTTGGTCGCCGGAATAATCAGTTTCTGCCCGGCATCCAGCGCCTCATTGCGGTCCAGATCGTTGGCTTCCGCAATCGCCGCCGCGGTTACCCGGTACTTCTTGGCGATAGAGCTCAGCGTCTCGCCACTTTCCACGCGGTGCCGTCGCCAGCTGACCCATTTGTCCGCGGGGATGTCGGCAATTTCCGCAGAGAATTTGCCCGCCGAGCCCTTGGGCAAATGCAGCACGAATTCCGGATCGTCCGGCGTCGCCATGCGCAGCAACGAAGGATTCAGCGACCGCAGCGTGTCCACATTCTCATCGATGGTTTCCGCCACCAGCCGCAAGTCGATGGCTCGCCCCGGCTTCACCATATCGCTGTCCAGCGGCGACTCGCGTTCCACGGAAATCCCGTAATGCGGCGCGTCCTTGGCGATCAGCGTCAGCGCCAGAATAATCGGCACATAATTCTTGGTCTCGCGCGGCAGCACGTTGCGCTTATACAGCTCCCAGAAATCCGCGTAGCCGGTGCGCTCAATGCCTTTCTGCACGTTGCCCGGGCCGCAGTTATACGCCGCAATCGCCAGGTACCAGTCGCCAAACAGTCCGTACAAATCCCGCAGATGCTGCGCTGCCGCTCGGGTGGCCTTCTCCGGGTCCATGCGTTCGTCCACCCACCAGGTGCGCTTCAATCCATATTCGTTGCCGCGCCACTGCATGAACTGCCAGATGCCCCGCGCGCTGGCCCGCGACAGCGCCAGTGGCTGGAACGCGCTCTCCGCCTGGGCCAGGTAAATCAAGTCCTGCGGCACGCCTTCTTCGCGCAGCACCCGCGCAATCATCTCTTCGTAGCGGCCCTTGCGACGCAACCCGTTCTCCACAATGGCCCGGCCGCGCGGCGTTTGGAAGAAATTCAGATAGGACACCACTACGTCGTTCACCTGCAACGGCAGGTCGTGCGACACGTTTTTCGCCGCTTCTTCCGCCCGCTCCTTCAACTTCTCGTCTACCGGAAAGGTCATCTCCGCCACTTCATCGATCGGTGCCGGTACTGCCGGTGTTTCAGAGAATCCGTCTCCCGCACGGAACGCCTGCAACTCGTACGTGTAGATGGTGTCGGTTACCTGGTGAAACAGTTCGCTCAGTTGCGGATCGCTGTTCGGGTCGTAGCCGCTTTCCAGCATCCAATCCACCGCATCGTCAAAATCGCGCCGCGCCGCCGCCAGGTGTCCCGCTTTGTAATTCGCTTCTCCCGAGGCGAACTTCTCTTTCACTCGTACGATCAAATACTCGATTCCACCAGGCAGTGGCTGCTGTAATCCAATCAACGGTTGGGTGGTCAAGTTGCGCAGTGGCAGCGCTTCGACCGGCAAGGCCGCTGCTTGCTGAGTCGCCGGCGCTGGCTTCAGTGCGGGTACCTGCGCCTTCACCGGCTTTTTCGCCGCATCGTCGCAACCCACCAACCACAAAGCCGCCGCCGCGCAGCATCCCGCAGCACACAGCATTGGCCTGTTCACCGATTTACGCATCCCCCTATGGTATGTACCGCCCAACTCCCCGGTCAACGCCCAGACCTCCAACCCCGTAGCCCATCCCGCACCCCCATAGTTCGCCCCTTCAGGGGCGAGACCTTTCCTTACGCCATCGCGAAATCCCAACACCACGCATTTCCGATCGCTCTCCCTAGCTCAAGTCTCCGTTCTCTCTGCGTTACCTCTGGCTCCTCTGTGGTGAACTCTTTCTCTTGACTTTCCGTCACCGGTGCTCAATATTAAACCATATGGTTAACTATTCCTCCCCCTCCCCCTCCCGCTCCCCCTCCCC
>JBAVNY010000514.1:0-5189 GCA_049691535.1 Candidatus Acidiferrum sp. | reverse complement strand
GCGAAATGCTCGTCGCTTGGAATGACGTGGTCAGTTTTATGGATTGATGGGTGGTTTATGGATTGATTAGTGGTTGATTTATGGTCGGCTAGGAGTGTTGGTGGGTGGGCTTTGGGGAGTTAGGTTTAGGGGGACTTGGTCGGCGATGCGGATGCCGTAGCCTTCGAGCGCTACGACTTTCTTGGGATGGTTGGTGACGACGCGAATATCTTTCAGGCCGAGATCGATCAGGATTTGCGCGCCGATGCCGCTTTCATGTTGAACCATACGCTGACGGGCGGGCTCGCGATCGAGCTGGCCGCGAGAATGGAAATGAATTTGAGGCAGGGTGCCGGGAGTTTCGGGCGCGTCGATGCTGTAGCCGCGGCCGGTGTGATGTAAATACAGAAAGACGCCACGATCTTCTTCGGCAATTTTCTCGAGAGAACGAACGACCAAGTCTGGACAATCACACATAATTGAGCCGAAAACGTCTCCGGTGAGGCAGTGCGAATGGACGCGTACAAGTGGTGGAGTGGGTCCATCGAGCTGACCGCGAACCAGAGCGATGTGTTGATCGTGATCGACATCGCTGGCGTAGGCGATCATGCGGAAATCGCCGTAGCGAGTTGGCAAAGTGGTTTCGGCGACGCGGCGGACATAGCGTTCGTGCTGCATGCGGTAACGGATCAGATCCGCTACCGTGAGCATCTTCATGTTGTGGTCGCGGCAAAACTCGATGAGTTGTGGCACGCGAGACATGGTGCCATCCTCATTCATGATTTCGCAGATGACGCCGGAAGGATTGAGTCCGGCAATGCGGGCCAAGTCGACGGAGGCTTCGGTCTGCCCCGCGCGGACGAGGACGCCACCGTTGCGGGCGCGCAGAGGAAACATGTGGCCGGGGCGGGCGAGATCCTGGGGCCGGGTTTTCGGGTCGATGGCGGTGAGGACGGTGATGGCGCGATCAGAAGCGCTAATGCCGGTAGTGACGCCGAGTTTGGCATCGATGGCTTCGCAGAAGGCGGTGCCATGGACGGACGTGTTGATGGGAGACATCAGGGGAAGATTGAGTTCGTCGCAGCGCTGCTCGGTGAGCGCGAGGCAGATGAGGCCGCGACCGTATTTGGCCATAAAGTTGATGGCGTCCGGGGTAATTTTTTCTGCAGCTAGGGTGAGATCGCCTTCGTTCTCGCGATCTTCATCGTCGACCAGGACGATCATGCGCCCCTGACGAATTTCTTCTACCGCTTCTTCGACGGTGCAAAAAGGCGAGGACACTTTGGTCATGGAATCGGCCTCTAAACAGTATAAACGCAAGTCGATAGGGGGCGGCAAGGCGGCGCGCGTTAGGACCGTGGTAGGGGAGCTCGAGGTGAGCGTCAGGCAAGATTTTACATATTGGAGACGGAACCAGGGCGTGTCGCGAGGCATCTGAGCAGTGGGAGGATCTGTTTATGGCAAAGTTCGCACTTTATGCGGTATTAGAAGCAAAGCTTGGAAAAGAACGAGAGGTGGAGGACTTTCTGAAGTCGGCGCAGCCTCTAGCGGAGAAGGAACAAGGGACGCTGACGTGGTATGCGGCGAAGATCGGGCCTACGAAATTCGCGATTTTTGACACATTCGCCGATGAGAAGGGAAGAGACGCACACATCAATGGCGAGATTGCGAAAGCGCTGTTTGCGAAAGCGAGCGAGCTGTTTGCCAAGGAGCCAGAGATCAACAAGTTGGAAATATTGGCGGAGAAGGGCAGCGGTAGCGGAGCGAAGCAGGCTAGCGCCCGATAAGCGATAGAAACTTTGGTGGGTAAATACGCGCACGGCGAGATCGCGAATCTGCCGTGCGCTATTTTTTTGAGATGCCGCTGGAAATTATTAGACGATGTGGAACGGTGGCGGCTATTTGAGTTTGAGGAAGGGTGTAAGCAAGTGGAACAGACCAGCGCCGAGTAATGCTGCACCGGGCATAGTGAGTACCCAAGCCCACACGATATGGCGCGTGACGCCCCAGCGGACGGCGGTGAGTCGATGGGCGGCGCCAACGCCGACGATGGCACCGGTGATGGTGTGTGTAGTGCTGACGGGGATGCCGAACCGGGCCGTGGCTATCAGGGTGACGGCCCCGGCAGTTTCAGCGGCAAATCCGCCGAAGGGGGTGAGCTTAGTGATGCGCTGGCCCATGGTTTTGATGATGCGCCAGCCTCCAGCCATAGTGCCGCCGGCCATAGCGAGATGGCAGCAGATGATGACCCAGTAAGGAACTTTGTAGGAGGACATGGTGCCGCCGGCAACGAGAGCAGCGGTGATGATGCCCATACCTTTTTGCGCGTCGTTGGTCCCGTGGCCGAGGCTATAGCCAGCGGCGGAAAATAATTGGAGGCGGCGAAACCATTTATCGACGCGACGTGGCCGCTGATCTTTGACGATCCAAGTGGTGAGGATAGTGACGAGGATGGCGACGATCATGCCGATGATCGGGGAGAGAAAAATAAAGAGCACGGGTAGTTTCCAGCCACTGAGGATCAGCGCTTTGAAGCCGGCGTGAGCAACGGCAGCGCCGCCATAGCCGCCCATCAATGCGTGAGAAGAGCTGGTGGGCAGACCAAGCGTCAAGGTGATGAGATTCCAGATGATGGCGCCGAGCAGGCCGGCGAGGAGGACGCTGGAGTCGACCATTTCAATGTGGACGAGTCCTTTGCCGATGGTGTTGGCGACGGCGGTGCCGAAAACGAAGGCAGCGATAAAGTTCCAGAAAGCGGCCCAGACGACGGCGCGAAAGGGAGTGAGAACGCGAGTGGACACCACGGTGGCGATGGAATTGGCGGCATCGTGCCAGCCATTGGAAAATTCGAAGGCCAGGGTTAGGAAGATGGTGATGAGAAGGAGAGTGAAGCTGCTCACGGTGTCAGGCGTTCTTCAAGATGACGCTCTCAATAACGTTGGAGACGTCTTCGCATTTGTCGACAGCAGTTTCGATGACCTCGAAAATTTCCTTCCATTTGATGATCTGGACAGGATCTTTCTCCTCTTCAAAAAGCTGAGCGATTAAGGTGCGGCAGATACGATCGCTCTCGTTTTCGAGACGGTTGATTTCGATGACGTGCTGCAGAGCTTTGTCTGGAGATTCCATGGTGTCGACGGCATTTTTGAGTTCGCGGGTGGCGGCAGCCAAGACCTTGGCGAGTTCGATGGTGCCTTCGCGAATGTGGTCGACGCGGTAGAGGACGAAACGGCTAGCGGCGGCGTCGATTAAGTCGATGACATCGTCGAGGGTGCTGCAGAGTTGGTGCATGTCTTCGCGATCGAAGGGGGTGATAAAGGTTTGATTGAGCTTGCGGAAAATCTGGTGAGTGATTTCGTCGCCGGTATGTTCGATCGCTTTGACGCGTTGGACCTGCTCGGGAACACCGGTGTAGTGCTCGAGCATGTTGGTGAACGTGTTAGCGCCAGACACGATATTTTCCGCTTGTCTACGGAAGAGGACGAAAAAATCCCCATCATGCGGCATGAACCGCTGAAGAAATCCAGGCATGGTAACCCGCTCCCCCCTGAGGAGCATGGCGTGGCATTGGAAGTTTATAGAAGGTGGAAAGTGGAGGCAAGGAACGAAGTCACTGGCCGACTCGACAATGCTGAAGAGTCGGAGTCGGCCGGGACAATGCCAGCGTGGCTATATCGTGGTCGGTATTAGCGCGCGCGTTGGGCTTGTTCACTGGCCAGAGCGCGTTCACCTTGCGGCGTGGTGATGACGACGTCGGGCAGGCGGATGGCGGCGTAGGCGAAGGCGGCGATGGCGGCGCCGATCAGGGGCGCGACGATGAAGAGCCAAAGTTGTTCGAGGGCCCAGCCTTGGACGAAGAGCGCAGGTCCAATGCTGCGGGCGGGATTGACGGACGTGTTGGTGATGGGAATGCCGACGAGATGGATCAGGGTCAAGACCAGGCCGATGGCGATGCCTGCGAAGCCGACGGGCGCTTTGACATCGGTGGCACCCAGAACGGTGAGGACCAGGAACATGGTGAGGATGACTTCGGCGAGGAATGCGGGAATCAGAGAGTAGTGTCCGGGGGAGTGGAGGCCGAAGCCGTTGGCGCCGAGACCGCCGGAAGCGAGATTGTAGCCACCGTCGGTGCCGCTGGCGATGAGGAGGATTAAGGCGGAGGCGACGATCGCGCCGAAAATTTGCGCTACGACATACATGAGAGCGTCTTTGGGACCGATGCGTTTTGCAATGAGTACTCCAAGAGTGACGGCGGGATTTATGTGACAACCGGAAATTGGACCGATGGTGTAGACCATGGCTAAGAGGGAGAGGCCGAAGGCGAAGGATACGCCAAGAAAACCGATGTGGCTGCCGGCGAGGACGGCGCTGCCGACTCCGCCAAAAACTAAGACAAAAGTGCCGAGGAATTCTGCCAAGTATTTACGCATGTGCTGGGACCTCCACAAGAGTGGGGCGAGTATATATGAGGGTATTGGTTGACAGAAGGAAATATCGGGAAACATCGGGATAGGGAGACAGGCGTGTGGACTTGCTGGGAGATGAGCCGCAATCCTCGCGGGAGGACGCAAGCTCGTTGTAGATAATCGGCAGGTTATGTTAGCGTGAGCCGCAATGAGACACGTTTGCGGCATTCTTTTTCTGATTTTCCTTCAGACAGGTACGTTCAGCGGTGCGCGTGCTGCTGATCGTGATGAACTGATGCAGCGGCGGGCGCGAGCGGCAAAGCAATTCGCTGATGGTGTGTTGCTACTTCACGCCAAGTCGGAAATTGACTCTGCGAGCGATGGCCATCGAGTGGAGCCGGCATTTTATTATTTATCGGGAATGGAGAATCTGCCGGGAGCGTTGCTGGCGATAGACGGAAAAAACGGCGAGAGCTGGCTGTTCGTAAATTCTGACAAATACTACATGGCCATTGGTGCGGACGTCGTGCCGGGCCATGATGCGCAACAAGAATTGGGAATGGCTCACGTTGTGGACTGGACAGAGCTCGAATCGTTTTTGGCGGAGCGGGCACGCGAGGGCGGAAAAATTTACTATCAACGGTCCGCGCCAGAGCTCCCGCCGAATCTGGCGACATTGAAAGACAATCGCGCGCCTGCATGGATACAGGTACTGCAGAAAAAATGGCCCGAGTTGCGATTTGAAGAGGCGGGGCAAAGGCTGTCTAGCCTGATGGATGTGCAAAGCGCTGAGGAGCAAAAGGC
>JBAVNY010000513.1:0-17347 GCA_049691535.1 Candidatus Acidiferrum sp. | reverse complement strand
TGGAGGCGCGGGTGGGAATCGAACCCACGCATAAAGGTTTTGCAGACCTCTCCCTTACCACTTGGGTACCGCGCCTCGGTTACTTCAGTATAGCGAATCTTTACGGATGCTGTCAGCGCCGCGCACTTTCGGCCTTATCCCACCGGCCAATATAACGCTATTTCTTGGCCGGTTCTTCGATCTGCGCCTCGCGCAGGAATCGAGCGGATTCCTCGGGCGGCGTCGGATTGATATAGAAGCCGGTGCCCCACTCGAAACCCGCCACCTTGGTCAGCTTGGGAATAATTTCAATGTGCCAGTGGTAATGGTCGTTGATTTCTTCCCCAATCGGCGAAGTGTGAATCATAAAGTTGAACGCCGGCCGGTCCAGCACTGCGTCCATGCGCATCAGCGTTTCCTTCATCATTTGCGCCAGGCTGGAATACATGGTGCTCTGATTATTTTCGTAAGCGGAGCCGTGCACCTTGGGCAGCAGCCACATCTCAAACGGGAAGCGCGGCGCATACGGCGCCAAAGTAATGAAGTGATCGTTCTCGCCAATCACCCGTTCGCCGGTATCCCGCTCCTGGCGAATAATGTCGCAGAAAATGCAGCGCTCTTTTTCGTCATAGTAGTGCCAGCAGTTATCGACTTCTTCGCGGACGCGACGCGGCACAATTGGTAGCGCGATTAGTTGCGAATGCGGATGCTCGACGGAAGCGCCGGCCGCTTCACCGTGATTCTTGAAGATCAGCACGTAGCGGAAGCGCTTATCGTTCTTCAAATCGAGCATACGATCGCGATAAGCCCACAACACGTCTTCCAGAGACTTCTGCGGCAATTGTGCCAAGGTAGTCTGATGCTGCGGCGACTCGATGATGACTTCGTGAGCGCCGATGCCATTCATCTTGTCGAACAGGCCTTCGCCTTCGCGATCCAGTTCGCCTTCAATTCCCAGCGCGGGAAACCGGTTGGGCACCACGCGAACGTTCCAGCCACCGCTATTGGCCCCGCCACCATTTCTGCCATAGGCCAGAATCTCCGGCGGCGTCTTGGCCTCGTTGCCCGGGCAGAATGGGCAATTCTTCGGCGGCCCGGGAAAAACGGTCTCGCGCAAGAAGTCCATCGGACGCTTCCCACGGTCCGTGGAAATAATGACCCATCGCGCGGTAATCGGATCTTTACGTAACTCCGGCAAGAATTTCCTCCCGTACTCTGCGTGCACCCCTGCCGCAGGCCTGCTACCAAACCGATATTGTACCCCGATTTGGCTCTGCGGTAAGCGCCGAGGTGAGAACTCCCTTAGTGATCGTCACCGAAAAGTCACGGCAGTAATTAATTCCTGCGTCGTTAGTCCGATCAGGCTTCCGGGCTGAGAACGGCTTTGTGCAGGCGCACGATGGGCGGGAGGCCCGGACGGTTGTCGATCGCGACCACGTCAAAACGCAGCGGGCAATCGCCAATGTGCCGGTCGCGCAGGAAATAATGCGCGGTGCGAACCAACACATGATGTTTCTCTCGCGTAATGCTCAGCTCCGGCAGCGCCGTCTTCCCTTCCTCAGTGGCTCGACTACGCACCTCGACAAACACCAGCGTGTCGCCATCATAGCCAATCAGGTCGATTTCGCCTTTGCTATGCGATGGGGAGTAGTTTTTGGCGATGAACAAGTAGCCGAGGCGCCGCAGGTACCAGTAAGCATACGTTTCCCCACGCACGCCTGTCTGCAGCGCCTCGTGCTTTTTCGCGGCCGCCGTGGGAGACACGCCATCACGTAAGCCGTGGCGCGACCGCCATCGCACCACTGCAAATCCGCCTCGGGGCAGAATACCCATGACTGGCAGAGTTACTTACTCGATATAATACCTTAGTTATAAAACAGAAATCCCGTGAACGTCACTGAATTCTGCGCCCAAGGGATTTTCCAATGTGGATAACGCCGTCGAAACCAGTCGCTGCTTACAGCGACTTCTCAGCTTCGCGGATACTTTCTTCCATGATGCCAATCGCGCAATCCGCCTGCTCTTGGTCAATCAGCAACGGCGGCGACATACGAATGGTGTTCTCGCCCGAGCCCAAGGTCAGCAAACCGCGGTGGAACGCATTGGTAATCACTTTATCGCGCAGGTCATGCGCCTTTTCTTTAGTGCGCTGGTCGCGAACGATTTCAACGCCCACCATCAGGCCTTTGCCGCGAACATCGCCAACGATCTTGAAGCGCTTCGGCCAATCGTTAATTTTGCCAAAGATGTAGTTGCCCATCTTCTCGGCATTGGCCATGTAGCCGCCTTCGATCAAGTCGAGTGTGGCCAACGCCGCCGCAACGCACACCGGATTGCCGCCGTAGGTTGTGCCATGCGAGCCGGGCTTCCACTGCATCACGCTTTCCTTGGCAATGAAGGCGCTGATCGGCATGCCGCTGGCAATACCCTTGGCAGTGAGCACGATGTCCGGCGTAATTCCGGCGTGATCGTAGGCCCACATTTTGCCGGTACGGCCCATGCCCGCCTGCACTTCATCGAGGATCAGCATGATGCCGTGCTTGTTGCAGATGCGCTGTAGCTCTTGCAGGAAAAAGAGCGGCGCTGGAATGAAGCCGCCTTCGCCCTGAATAGGCTCCACGATGATGGCCGCCACTTCTTCCGGCGCGAACAAGCGCTTGAAGATTTGCTGTTCAAGCAACTCGATTACTTCCGCGCCGCAAGTTTCGTTGGTGTGGCCCTGCGCGCAGCGATACGCGTAGGGGTACGGAATATGCTCAACGCCACCGAGCAGCGTGCCGAAGTATTTGCGCTGGGTGTTCTTCGACGCGGTCAGGGACAGCGAGCCCATGGTACGGCCATGGAAGCAGCCATAGAAGGCGATCAGCTTGTCGCGCTTGGTGGCGTAGCGGGCCAACTTGATCGCACCCTCCACCGCTTCCGTGCCCGAGTTGCCGAAAAACACTTTCCAGTTATGCGACGATGGCATCGTCGCTACCAGCCGTTCAGCGAGCTGCGGCATGTGATGATGATAAAAATCGGTGCCGGCGATGTGGATTAACTCCGCAGCCTGCTTCTGAATGGCTTCCACTACTTTCGGATGGCAGTGGCCCGTCGAGCAAACAGCAATTCCCGCACAGAAATCCAGAAACGCATTTCCGTCCGGATCTTCCACAACGGCGCCGTAGCCGCGCTTGGCGACGAACGGGTAATCACGCGAGAGCGAAGGCGAAATGTATTTCGCGTCGTAGGCAATCACTTCCTGCGACTTGGGCCCGGGCAGAGCCGTGAGGATGCGGGGCAGTTTAGTTGTTTCGGTGGCCGAGATCATAATTCCTCCAGGAATTTTGTGAGCGTACGTACAGCGTGGATAAGGAACTGCGCGGAGAGCGGGCAGATCAGCTGGGAGGAGCGTCCTGCTTGACCTGCTGGTACAACGATAGTTAGTCGACGCTATAAAGGTTTGGGCGGACGACCGCCGGTCGGAACTTGCGAGGAACACGAAGGCCTACTACGGCCCGATCATGCTTCAGAATGTGGAAATAATTCATTTGTGTTTCCAGCGGACGTTGCCGTCCTTCGTGTCTTCCAGAATTATACCACGATCCGCGAGCTCTTTGCGGATACGATCGGAGGCGGCGAAGTCCCGGCGCTGGCGGGCGGTCTGGCGGTCAGCGACCATTTTGTCAATCTCCGCATCGCTCATCCCCGCGTCAGCGCCGCCGATACCCAGGGCTTTGAGCTTTTCGGCGTCGTCATCTTCAATTACCGCGAAAACCCGGTCAAACGAGGTCAGGAACTGCTTCGCGGCTTCCACGTCGCCTTGGCGGAATTCTCCCTTGTCCATGGCGATGTTCGCTTCGCGGACGAAGTCGAACATGGCTGCCAACGCCTGAGCGGTATTCAGATCATCGGAGAGCCCGGCATCAAAATCATCGGCGGCTTTTTGCGTACGCTCTGCCATCCCAGGCTGATTGCCTGCTGGGAATTTCTCTTGTTTCAGGCGCGACTCGAAATTGCGCAGACGCTCCACAGAACTGGTGGCCTGCTGCAATCCATCAAAGGTGAAATTCAACTGGCGGCGATACGGAACGCTGGCCAATGCGAAGCGCAGCGCAGATGGCTTGTATCCTTTGTTGAACAAATCGCGCAGCGTAAAAAAATTGCCGAGCGACTTCGACATCTTCTCGCCTTCCACCAGCAAATGCTCTGCATGCAGCCAGTAACGCACAAACTGCTTCCCGGTTGCCGCTTCGCTTTGCGCAATTTCGTTTTCGTGATGAGGAAACGCTAAGTCAATGCCGCCGGTATGGATATCCAGTGTCTCGCCAAGATACTTCATGGCCATCGCGGAACATTCGATATGCCACCCAGGACGACCTGTGCCGATCTCCGTTTCCCAGAACTGCTCGCCGGGCTTGGGAGCCTTCCACAGCGCGAAATCGCGAGCGCTTTCTTTATCGTAGCGATCATTATCGACGCGCGCACCAGCCTGGATACCGCTGAGATCGACCTTGGAGAGCTTGCCATAATCCTTGAATTTTGTGATGCGGTAATAGATCGAACCTTCGCTGGGATAGGTGTACGTATTCTTCTTCAGCTTTTCGATCAGCGAAACCATTTCCGGGATGTGGTCGGTGGCGCGTATCCAGTGCTCGGGCGATTCCACGCTCAGCGTGCGGCAATCCGCAAAGAATGCCTGAATGTACTTTTCGGTGTACTCGCGAATGCCTACACCAGCGGCGGCAGCATTCGCGATGATGCGATCGTCCACGTCGGTAAGATTCATCACGTGAGTCAGCTTGAACCCGCGCAGCAGCAGAAAACGCCGCAAAATGTCTTGAAACACGAAGGTGCGGAAATTCCCGATGTGCGCGTAGTCGTAGACCGTAGGCCCGCAGGTGTACATGCCTACTTCGCCGGGGCGCAGCGGAAAGAAGGGTTCCACCTTGCCGGAGAGCGTGTTATGAAGTTGAATATCGTGCATGGGTCTTCGGTTTACGTTCTCCGTTCTAGAGCAAACCAAAGATTGTATCCGACGGCTCGCAAGTGCTGCAATGACACCTGCCGGAACGAAGCGGGATTAGCAACGTCTAACCGCGTGAGCCGATAACCGCAGGCACCGGATTAAAAATCAAAGGGCGAGAGATGGCACACCACCCAGATACCTATGAGGTTTTGGCGAAACATTACGATCAGGCTTATACGGCTAAAAAGGGCGGGATGAGATTTCAATACTGGGCGGGATTGTCGGCTTAACTGATCGCTTTTTTCAAACGCGCGGTGGTCTTCAGCAACTGCCGTTTCAATTCATCCACCTGCTTCGACAGCGCCTGCAACTCTTCTTTGGCTACCGTGCCGGCTTCGGCGATCTTGCGAGCTTTGCGATCCGCCTTGCCCAGCGCCGTCCCTACTTTTACGCTTACTTCTGTTAGCTTATCTTTTTTCGCCATTTCGTCCTCCAAGAACAGCGCAGCCATCGTATACCGAAAACGTTGAAATTCATTCCCGGAAATATGCGCGAACGGTTGACAGTCTTTGCGTGACACGCATACAGTCCGGAGAACCTGAAAAAGTGCTGTTTCGGCTAACGAGGAGAACGCAATGCGGCGACTGGCGGTGGGAATAGGGTTCATGGCGATGCTGGGCTCGGGCGCGCTTTGCAGATCGCAGGAAACGTCAGCGGCCGCGGCCAAAAGCAGCGAGAAAAAGCCGCTAACGCCGGAAACCTTTCTGGAATTGCGGCAGATCCAGGACCCACACTTTTCTGCGGACGGAACGCGCGTGGCTTTCGTGGTCAGCGACCCGCTGAAGAATGAAAAGAGGACACGACACATCTGGCTGTATGACGTGCAGACCAAGACTTCCCGACAGTTCACGTATTCCGATAAGACGGAGAGCAGTCCAAGATGGTCTCCCGATGGCAAAAAGTTGGCTTTCCTGTCGAATCGCGGCGGCGATCAGCAGCAAATTTACGTATTGCGCATGGAGGGTGGCGAAGGGATAGCTTTGACCAAAGCGAAGGCCAGCGTAACCGCGCTTGCCTGGGCCCCTGACGGCCAATCCATCGCCTATCTCGCGCCCGATCCAAAGACTGACGCCGAAGAGAAAAAGGAAAAAGAGAAAGACGATGCACGGGTGGTCGATAAAGAAGACAAGCATGCCCGCTTGCATCTCTTAACTGTTTCGACTCAGGAAGCACACGCCCTCACCGACGCGAACTGGCGCGTGGATGAACTTCACTGGATGCCGGATGGACAAAGCATGGTGGTCAGTGCCACCAATCGCCCCGCGTCCGACCAGTACACAAATCGCATTTACCTGGTAAGCGCGAAAGATGGAACGATGAAAGAAATCGCCGCGCCCCGCGGACCGTTTGGCGATTTGAAGGTGTCGCCCGATGGATCGATGATCAGCTATTTCGGTGCCCGCGATGATGGCCCCGGCGCGCACGATCTAATGTTGCTACCGGCCAAGGGTGGCGCGGCTCGCAATCTGACGGGCGCTAGCCTCGACCGGCAGCTTGCCGACTATCACTGGGCAAAGAACGGCTCGCTGCTTATCACCTACGCCGACGGTTTCCGGAATCGTGCCACTAGTTATAACGCCGAAGGTGAACGAAAGGATGTTGAGGAATTGCCCGTGAGCCCCGAGCAATTTTCCGTAGCATCGACGGGCGAAATCGCGTACATCGGCGAGTCCACACAATCTCCACAGGAAATTTGGATTCGCGATAATAAAGGCGCGTCGGAAAAAGTGACGCATGTAAACGATTCCTGGAAAGACTATGCGATAACCGCGCCGGAATTCTACAAATACAAATCCTTCGATGGAGTGGAGATTGAAGCGGCGCTACTGAAACCCTCTGGATTCGATGGAAAAACGAAGCTGCCGACTATCGTGCTGGTGCACGGCGGGCCGACCGGCAATTGGGAAGATCGGATTGACGCCTGGGGACAGCTTCTCGTTGCCAAGGGCTACTTGGTGATGTATCCCAACATTCGCGGCTCGATCGGCTATGGAGAGAAATTCATCGAGATGAATCGCGGCGATTGGGGCGGCGGCGATTTTAAGGATGTTATGGCGGGCGTGGATGATCTGGTCACGAAGGGATTCGCCGATCCGGATCGACTGGGAATTGGCGGATGGTCGTATGGCGGATATATGTCCGAATGGGCGGTGACGCAGACCACGCGATTCAAAGCCGCGGTGTCGGGCGCCGGCATGGCTAACCTGATTTCCGAATATGGCACGGAGCAGCATCCGGCGTACGACGAATGGTTCTACGGCTTGCCATACGAAAAGCCGGAAGGCTTCCTGAATAGCTCGCCTTTCTTGTATATCAGCCACGCCAAAACGCCGACCTTGATTTTGCAAGGAGAAGCAGACCCCATCGATCCTATCGGACAGAGCCAGGAACTTTATCGTGGCTTGAAACGTTACGGCGTGGATACGGAACTGGTATTGTATCCGCGAGAGCCGCACGGATTTCAGGAAGCAAAACATCGCGTCGACGTTCTAAAGCGCGTGGTGGATTGGTATGACAAGCATTTGAAAGAAATAAAATAACCCGACACCGCAAATATTATTCTGTATCAGACATCCGATCTCTGAAAGTTGATATCTAAACCAAACCGAGGACATTGCGTTGAGCCAAACGCCCAAGTGGGACGCAACTTTATACGACGACAAGCACTCTTTCGTTTGGAACATGGCGACTGGCCTGCTCGATCTGCTCGATGCAAAAGCCGGCGAACGCATCCTAGATATTGGCTGCGGAACAGGACATCTGACATCGCAAATCGCCGCCAAAGGTGCTCAGGTTACCGGCGTCGATCGCTCTCCTGAAATGATTCGTCAGGCTCGAGAAAAATATCCGGAATTGCATTTCGAGGTGATGGACGCCACGCAACTACAATTTGCCGACAAATTTGATGCGGTCTTTTCCAACGCCACGCTGCACTGGGTCAAAGAGCCGGAAAAAGTCGTAGCGGGAATCGCCGGTATTTTACAGCCTGATGGGCGATTCGTCGCGGAATTTGGCGGCAAAGGAAACATTGCGCAGTTTGTGGCGGCGATGCAACGCGCGTGGCTAGCATGCGGCTTAAGCGGCGCGATGCCCGATCCCTGGTATTACCCCAGCCTCGGCGAATACTCGAGTCTCCTGGAGCGCTACGGGCTGGCGGTGACCTACGGAACGCTGTTTGAGCGGCCCACGCCGCTGGAGGACGGCGAGCACGGTCTGCGCAATTGGATCGAGATGTTCGGATCGGCGATCCTGGGAGAGTTACCGGCGGACAACAGTGCAGCCCTAGTGAACGAAGTGGAACGCCAGTCGCGGCAAACTCTATACCGCGATGGCCAGTGGGTAATGGACTATCGACGGCTCCGCGTAGTTGCCCTCAGACAGTAAATTGAGAATGGATGGTTCTGATTACCAGCTGTCAGCTAGCGCGAAAAAACCACCGCCACCGGATCTTCATAAACGCGCTTCCAGTTTTGCTGCGTACGCAGGAAATTCGCCAGGTTCGAACGCGGCTCAACCAGCACCGTGCGAATGCCCTCCTGCTCGAGCGCCGGCCGCGGATCGATGTTCACGTCATATAGCTGAATAAATTTATCCAGGAATGCGTCGCCGTAAAGATCCGCCCTTCCGTCGATGTAGACGCGATACTGCGGATACAGCCGCCAAATCAGATACCCGCCAAAATCATACGAATTCAAAAGTGGAGCAGGCAGCTTCTGCGCGTCCAAAAACGAAGCGGCCCTCGCCGGAAAGCGCGATTGCTCGAACTCCAACTCGGTGGCGACGTGATCGCTCACCACTTTCGCGGAAATCACCGCGATTACCACCACGGCCGCAAGCTTCAGCACATTTTGCAGAGCTGGGCTGAATGCCGGCACCTTCCAAGCGGGCAACGAAGCGTACTCCCCGAGCAGCGGAAACGATACTAGAACAAAAAGGGGCAAGTTCCGCATCGAATAAAGCGACGCAAACGCAAAGAACACGAACAGCGCTATTTGACTGGGTTTCGGACGCTTAGGAGATAGCGCCAACACGGCCACGGTTAAAAACAGCAGCAGCGCAAAGGGATGAAATATCGACAAATGAAAATCCGGAGAACGCCACTCCATAATTCCTGCCTGCATTCCGCCGGAAGTTAACGTCTCGAAGGGATACGAATACATGGCCAGCCCATTGGGATTCAGCGGCACGACCGCCAGGCACGCCGCACAGGCAGCCACCAACGTCACAACGCGCCGACCCGTAGCCCGCGCGTCCGTGTTGCCTCCCAGCCAGTCCGCCACGGCGCCCACCGCAAACAACAGAATCAACGCCGGACCCAGAATGTACCCGCCATGCAGATCGACCCACAAAATTGTCAGCACCGGCAGAACGATAAGTGGCTTCCACGATCCATTTTCGAAATAGCGGGTCAGCACAAACAAGAAAATCGCGGCGAACGCGTAGGTAAAAATTTGCGGTCGCACCGAAAAAATCGGACTGGCCGCCCAGACACCCAGGCCAAGGGCAATTATCCTGGCGACTTGGTTGCCACCGGACCGCGCGTAGGCGAACCACAACACCAGGGTCAACACCGCTGCGGTGAGCAGAAGCAGCCCCGCCGCTCCAAGCGCCGAATACGCCCCATAAAAAAGAATATCCGCCAGCCATTCGTGGGCGATCCAGGGCTTCCCAGCTGCCGTCGCGGAAAAAGGATCGGTGTGCGGTATTAAGTGATTCTGCAGGATGTAGCGCCCGGTGCTCAGATGCCACCACATGTCCGCCGAAGGGATGGTGGGAACCGAGAGGGCAATCACCGCGAGTAGCAGCGCCGCAGTCATCCAAAACCGGATCAGGCTGTTGCTTCCAGTCGCCGCGGTCGAGGGCTCCCCAGTCGCCCGCACGGGAACCGCAACGTCTTGTTCTAAAGTGTCCATCCCGTGTAGCCCTCGAGTGCCACCACTTCGCACTAACCCCTGGCACAAAGCTTAAGTGGAAATCCGAACCGGCTCGCAAGTTAATCTGCGCGAATTTCTTCAACTGCCACCAACTCGCAAACGCTCGATACCCGCAAGAATTGTGGCCTGTGGAAATGGGCCACAATAGGTAGAGTAGCGCTTTACAGGAAATAGACCTCATGCTACGCTTTTTTCCCGTACCGCCATCGTAGCGCCAGGCGGCTGGACCTCTAATCAGGAACCTGCCTAAACGTGTTTGCTATCTGCCTGTTACAGGCAATAGCGTCGCGGGAATCACCTCCCATCGAGGAAAGGAAAGTCGTCTCTCTTCGCGAGATACGAGTGCGATCCCTTGGGGCCGGGAGCCAGCCGAAGCCTGTGTAGCGACGCACCGCGAAGTAGATGTTCACGACAAAAGGGGACACCTTGCTTAAGTTGCGGAAAGTGGAAATCCTAGGTTTCAAGTCATTTTGCGAACGGACCGTGGTCACGTTCAGCGGCACGGGCACCACTTGCATCGTCGGGCCAAATGGATGCGGCAAGTCGAACGTGGTGGACGCCATCAGTTGGGTGCTTGGCGAGCAGAGCCATAAATCGCTTCGCGCGGAACGCATGGCCGACTGCATTTTCAATGGCACCATCAAGCGGCCTCCGATGGGCTTGGCCGAAGTCACCATCACCATGGAAGATCCGGAGCTCGCGGAAGCGGCACGCTTCGTGATCGAAGGTGCGGAGCAGCAGGAAAAGATTGAACTGCTCGCCGAGAATAGTGACGAAAACCAAAGTCTGAGCGAATCGGCACCGGGGCCCGTTGAGGACGTCAGCCTAACCGTCGAGACAGCAGACAAATTAGAAATTTCCGCGCCCGAGGCTCAGACCGATGTTGCGGAAGTTGCCGGATTCAAAGCCAAGCGAAAGAAAAAGTCAGAAAAGCCCACGGTAGTAACTAAGCCCGGCGAAGTAGTGGTCAGTCGCCGGCTGTATCGCAGCGGCCAAAGCGATTATTTGATCAACGGGCGTCCCGCACGCCTGCGCGACATTCAAGAAATGTTTATGGGCGTGGGACTGGGTCCTGACTCGTACGCCATTATCGAACAGGGCCGCATCGGCCAAATTTTGGCCACCAAACCCATGGAGCGCCGCGCGATTATCGAAGAAGCCGCCGGCATCACCAAGTTCAAGACGAAAAAACGTTTAAGTGAAGCCAAGCTCGAATCCTCGAAGGTAAATCTCTCCCGCGTCAACGACATTGTGGTGGAAGTTGAAAAGCAGTTGGCATCTCTCAAGCGGCAAGCGGCCAAAGCGCGCCGCTACTCCGAGATTCGTGATCAAATGCGCGGCATCGTTCGCCAGATGCTGGCCGGCAAAGCGCGCGAACTGGATGCGGAAGCCGAGCGACTGGGAACCCGGCTGGGCGAGTTGACCGCAACGGAAACCCAGCATGCCCACTCCATCCACGAGCAGGAAGGCCTGCAGGACCAGTTGAGCCAGCGAATCTACACGCTGGATGCGGAAATCCGCCAAAACCAGAACGTACTGAATCACACCGCGCTGGAAGTCGATCGCAGCGAAAATCGCATCGCCTTCAACCAGACGCGCAGCGCCGAATTAGCCGGCCGCAATCAGCAAATCGCTGCGGAGAGCACATCGGTATCCAGTCAGAGAACAGAATGGGAACAGCGCAACCAGACCCAGTTGCAAGCTGTCGAAAAGGCGCGCACGGAATCAGTCACCGTGACTTCGCGTGTGGAAGATTTAGCGAAACGCGCTGCCTTCCGCACCCAACAAATTTCAGAATCGGAAGCGCGCATGGCTGCGTTGCGCCGCGCCGCCAGCGAAGCCGGCAACAACCTGCTGCAATTGCACGGCGAACAAAAACAATCAGAAGAGGCGCTGGTGCACCAATCCGAATCACTGCACAAGCAGGAAGCACGCGAGACGGAATTACTGGAAACCTCCATTCGCATCCGCGACGACGCTGATCAAGCCGCCCAGGACTGGCAGAATGCCACCACCCAACTCGGCGCGTTGCAACAGAAAGCCACTGAAATCCAGACGAAAATCGCGGAACTACGTGGCAAGCGCGAAGGAACTTCCAAGGAAGCCGATGCGCTGCGCGATTCGTTTGCAGGCGTGCGTGCGCGTCATTCCACGTTGACGCAGGTTTTGAACGATCACTCCTACACCGGCGAAGCGGTGCAGAAACTGTTTGCCGCCAACGAACGTCACGGCGGAGAAAATTTCCGCGCGGTGGGCGTGCTCGCCGACTACGCCGAAGTGCAGGAGCAACACGAAGCTGCGCTCGAGCAATACATGCGCGACGAACTCGAGTACGTGGTCGTGGAAACTTATGACCACGCGCGCGCCGGTGTCTCCATGTTGCAAAATGAAGTCGGCGGACGCGCCACGTTCTTCGTGGACTCGCTGCGCCATCTCAAGCTCGACGATTATGAGCCCATCATCCACTTCCGCGTGGAAGATGGCGTCATCTCCCGCCTGGATAAGCTGGTTGAGTTCCGCGACCCGCTTGGTCCGGCCGCAAAACAATTTCTGCCCCGGCTCCGCGCTGGCTATCTGACCGATGGCGCAATCGCCGCTGAAAAACTAGCGCGCGAATATCCGCAATACGCCTTCGTTACTCCAGAAGGCACCTGCTATCAGGGTCGCATGGTCACGGGCGGCCGCCCGGATGAAGCCGGTCCACTCGGCATGAAGCGGCAGCTTCGCGTGATGGATTCAGAAATGATCCATCTGCAAGATCGCACCCACGCTGTGCAAGCCACCCTGGAAACGCTCACCGCCGAGCTTCGCATGTGCGAGCAAGCCCACGAAGAACTGACCGCTCAGCAACGCGAAGCCGAACGAAATTTGTTTGCCACCAAGCATCGCCACGAACAAACGCAAAGCGATCTGACCCGCCTGAGCCTGGACCTGGGCGTCTGCCAAAACGAACTGTCGCGGTTGCGTCGCGAAATCGAACTGGTGCGGCATCGCGCCGAGCGCGCCAAACTGCAGCACGAAGCCGCCGCCACCAGTCGCGCCGAAGCGGAAGCGGAAAGCGCCCGGCTGGCCGGGGAGGTTACGCAACTGCGCGAAGCCGTTCAAGCCGAGCAGGAAGAGCTAGGCGTGGCTAAGGCCGAACTGGCCACCATGAACGAACGCCTAGCCTCGGCGGAAGCGATTGCGGTTCGTTTACAAGAAGAGCGCGCTGACCTGGATCGCCGCGAAGTCGCATTGCGCCAGCAGGAAGCATCCATCAGCGAAGAAACTGCCGCGATGGCCAAGCAGACCGAAGAGCTCACCGTGCAACTCGAAGCTTTGCGCGCGGAAAAGCTGCGGCTTGAGGCTCGTCAGAAAGAACTCGAACTCGAATGGGATGCATCTCGCACCCGCGTGACTCAGGCCGAAGATCATCTCCGCATGGCGCGCCAGACACTGCAAGAATTGCGCGAAGAGCGCGGCAAATTTGAAATCGATAAGGCCAAGAACGATTCCGACCGCCAGCATCTCCGCGATACCTGCATCACCGAAGTAAATGCGCAGCCCGAAGACTTAATCGCCTCCGAGACCGCATTCATGTCCGGCGAAGAATTGGCCACCGCTGAAGCCAGCTACCGCGAAATGAAGCAGCGCATCGAAAACATGGGCGCCGTCAACATGATGGCTCTCGAAGAATTCAACGAGTGCGAGCAGCGCTTTACGTTCCTCACGCGCGAGCGCGACGACCTGCTGCAATCCATCGCCGACACGCAACAGGCCATCAAGGAACTCGACGTCATCACCAAGGAACGCTTCGAGCAAGCCTTCACCGCCATCAACACCAATTTCACCACCGCCTTCCAAACTATTTTCGGCGGCGGCACCGCGGAAATGCGCTTAACCGAAGTGGACAGCTCCGGTGACGCGGGCATCGATATCGTCGCCTCGCCACCAGGCAAGCGCCTGCAAAACGTGTTGCTGCTGTCGGGCGGCGAAAAGGCCATGACCGCACTGGCGCTACTAATCGCGATTTTCCGTTATCAGCCCAGCCCCTTCTGCATCCTCGACGAAGTCGATGCGCCGCTGGACGAAGCCAACGTTGGCCGTTTCACCCGTTTGATCGGCGACATGAGCGCGCAAACACAATTCATCGTGGTCACTCACAATCGCAAAACGATGGAAACCGGCAGCGTCCTGTACGGCGTCACCATGCAGGAGCCTGGCGTTTCCAAACTGGTCAGCGTGCGCTGGGAAGGCGACCAGGAAAAACCAACCAAGCAGCGCGCCGCCACCGCCGCATAAAATAAAATTTATCCTCCGGGGCGGAGCAATCCGCCCTTCTTTATTTCTCCGCAAAAATTTCAACTTGACATCGGAACCGCAATATCTTTGCTCCTCCTGAACTGCGACGGTCGTCACATTGACATCGCCGCGCCGTGGGATAGAATGCAAAACACTTTCCGGGGGATCGATGGGTGCCGCTCCTGCAATGAAAGTCATTCGAGAAACGAACTTCGCCGGCATTCCGCCTGTGGCGCGCGGCAAAGTCCGCGACATTTATGATCTGGGCGACCAACTGCTCATCGTCGCCACCGACCGCCTGTCGGCTTTCGACGTGGTCATGGCCACACCCATCCCGGACAAAGGCCGCGTCTTGACCCAGCTTTCGCTTTTCTGGTTTGACTTGTTGAAGGGCGTGATTCCCAATCACGTTTTGAGCTCCACGCAGTTCCCCGCCCCTTTCGATCGCTTCGCGGAAGACCTGGCCGGCCGCTCGATGGTGGTGCGCAAGACCAAGCCTTTGCCCGTCGAATGCGTGGCGCGCGGCTATCTGTCCGGCTCGGGCTGGAAGGAATACCAAGCGACCAGCACGATTTGCGGTGTGGCTCTCCCGCAGGGCCTGATCGAGTCCGACAAACTCCCGGAACCCATTTTTACTCCGGCCACCAAGGCGGCCAGTGGACACGACGAAAATATTCCCTTCGAACGTGCCGCCGATATGATTGGCAAGGAATTGGCGGAAAAGGTCCGCGACACCACCATGGAGCTTTACCGCCGCGCCTCGGCTTACGCCCTGCCGCGCGGCATTCTCCTGGCTGACACCAAATTCGAATTTGGCTTGTTGAACGACGAGCTGATCTGGATCGACGAAGCTCTCACTCCGGACTCGTCCCGATTCTGGCCGGCGTCGCAATACAAGCCAGGGGGCGCCCAGCCCTCTTTTGACAAGCAGTATGTGCGCGACTACCTCGAACGGATTCGGTGGCCTAAAACGCCTCCGGGTCCGGAGTTACCCCCCGACGTAGTTGCCGCCACGCGCGACAAATACCGGGAAGCCTACCGCATCCTGGTTGGGCGCGAGCTGGACTGACAGCCTAGTA
Organism: Candidatus Acidiferrum sp.; assembly: GCA_049691535.1. Classification (GTDB taxonomy): domain Bacteria; phylum Acidobacteriota; class Terriglobia; order Acidiferrales; family UBA7541; genus Acidiferrum. The sequence continues at coordinate 2,066 of JBAVNY010000513.1, read as the reverse complement.
GGCCAACCACCTCAACGAAAATCGCCAGCAGCGGAGAGTGTAGACGTGAGAGATCAATTGGAAGGGCTTGTCGTACAGATGGTCGAGCGGGGCATCCTGTTTGACGAAGCAGTCGGAGAATTCGAGAAGCGCTTCATCAAGCGCGTTCTGGAGCGCACCAACGGCAATCAGTCTCGCGCCGCCAATATGCTGGGCATCCACCGGAACACGTTGAGCCGCAAAATGACCGAATACAAGCTGGACCACCGCCGCGGCAAGGGCCGATAACTCCTTCGCTACCGATAAGCGGCAAATCGCTTCCGCCTCTAGATCTCGAAAATCTCCACCAAAAGAAAAACGGCCCCGCTACTCTTGGGGCCGTTTCTATTTCTCGATGGAAGTGCTGTTTTACGGCTTGGCAGTAGGTTTCTTCGCTGCCGGCTTCTTGGTCGTGCCCTTTTCCTTGGGCAGGTCTTCTTCATTCACTTTGGCCTTGTCCCAGTGCAGCATGAAGGCCGGATCGGGATCGTAGGATTCCAACGTGCCGGTGAACCGGAACGCATTGTCCTTCTCGAGCTTTCCCGCTTCCGGCTGACCCGCAACCTTTACATCCATGTTCGGTGTAGTGGCCGCGTCAAACTCCGCTTGACTGGTTACGAATGCGCCCTTGATCTCTACCGGATCGCCGGGAGTCACTTCCAGAATCTTGCCCGGCACATCGGGAAATTCCAGACCGCAGGACGCCGTCCACGTCAGCTTGGCCTTGTCGCCTCCAGCCTTCAAGTCGGTCACCACCGAAGCGATGGTCATATCCTTGCGACCTGCATCCAGATCCGCGGCGCTGTAGAGCTTGTAGGTCGCCGGACGCTCCACGGAGGTAGAAGCCAATTGCAGCAACTCGTTCAGCTCGGCATCCGTCAGCGCATCGCAAACTGTTCCGCCTTGATAGTTGGCAACCAGTTTACGCAGATACGTCTTCACTTGCTTGGATTGCGCCTCGTTGGCGCTCTTGGAGCTGGCCGCACGCGCAAACGCCCACAGTGCATCGAGCTGTTGCGGCGGGTTCATGGCCATGTACGCCTTGCCCAAGTTGTAGTTGGAGGTCAGGTCATCCGGGGTCTGCGCCAGAATTTTCTTGTAGGCTTCAATCGCGTGCGGGTAATCCTTCGACGCCATCGCCGCGTTCGCCGCCGTGCCGGTAAAGAACGTGATGGACTGATTCTTCTGATCCGTGAATTTCGCGTCGTCCACGCCGTCTGGCTTGGGCACCGCGTTCACCGCCTGGATTCCGGCCATCGCCGAGTCATATGCAGCCTTGGCGGATGCGGGGTCCGGGTTCGGCATGTTGTTATAGGCGAACGCGCGAACTGAATACGCCTCGTACTTTTCCGTCGGGCTGGCCGCAGGCAATGTGATTTCCTTGTCGGCATATTCCATCGCCTTGGGGAAATTCTTCTGCGAACCGTAATTCTTGTAATACAGCGGGTAGATGTAATTCAGCAGGGCGGAATTCGGATATTTCGCCACAAAATCGTCGAGCAACTTCAGTTGCGCAGCCGGATTCTTTTCCGCGGCTGCGGCCTGATACGCGTTGTACTCAGCCATGGTGTACTTTGGCTGCGCTGCGGCACCTGGCGCCCCCTGCGCTGCTCCGGAAGTTTGCGCAAAAACTCGGGCACCGGTGCTGAAAAACAGGCCAAGCCCCGCTAGAACCGCGATGCCCGCCATCCGACGTGTTGCGTTCATCCCTTTTCTCCTCGCTGCAACCGTAAAATGAATTTAGGCAAACTGGCAGCCACGACCGGCGCTAACCAGAAATCCTTCTACCTCACCGCTTATAAAAGCTTCCCTGGAAACCTAGAAATTATAGGTGCAGCCGCTGCCCGTTCGCAAGCCGATACCGGACCAATACGGAATCCGCAACGGCGCTCTGTTGTTCTTAAGACTTGCGGCACTCCGGTGCACCTCCAGCGTACCAAACATGGGAGGCATCCCTGGGAGTAAGATGAGTGTCGCATAAAATTCGTGGCCTGCGCGAGGAAGAAATCGATGGCTAATAAAAACACATTAAATGCGGAGGTGAGAAA
>JBAVNY010000512.1:0-7311 GCA_049691535.1 Candidatus Acidiferrum sp. | reverse complement strand
CGTCTGCGCTACCTGATAACTCTCTTCAGCGTTGCGCACTTTCAGTGCGAGTTGTTCCGTGGCGCGTTTATGACGAAGCTGGGTGCGCACTCGCGCCAGCAGTTCCGCTTCATCCCAGGGAGCGCTGACCACGTCGTCCGCGCCAGTCTGCAACGCGCGCGCACGTTCCGCGGGACCGCCAGTGGTTAAAACGATCACGTGAACTTGCGACGTGGCGCTGAGTTCCTTGATCTCTGAAATGGCATTCGTGGCGCGAGAGTCATCCAGGCTGGTGGAAAGAATGAATACGTCGGGCGGCTGGCTGAGCACCGCACGAAATCCTTCTTCCGGAGTGGCGGCGGGTCGAACGTCATAGCCGGCTGCCTGAAGAATTTGGTAAAGGCGATCGCGAGCAGTGGAATCAGCTTCGACGATAACAACGGTTTCGAGAGGCGAGGCCACCAGGGTTCCTGTTCCGGTTGTCCCACAACCATGCGAAAGAAAGGATGATTAGTCTACCTCAGAGAGACGGTTGTTTCACCGTCGGCAGGTACGTTGCCAACCGCCTTGGCTGGACCATGGTCTGGAGGAATCCGGTATTGGCGAAGTTGTTCCAACTCCGCTGGAACTTTCGCCCATAGTTTCTCTTGCTTCTTCGGATTGGAGGGCAGACCGGGAGCAGAAAAATATGTCAGCAGCTCAGCGCGAATTTCTTTGGTAATTCCCTGAAAATTTTTCTTAGCCAGTTCGTCCAGCAGCCGCGCCTGGGCATTATCCGCCATCCAGTATTTGCCAGGGGGCAATTCGTTTCCAACATCGAGGTTGGGGTTGGGCAGGCTCAGGTCGCTCTTCGCTAGTTCGGTCAACATTCCGCGATAGATATCCAGAGCGCCGTTGAAACTGGCCTCAAAAAGCTTTTCCGTATCCGGAGTAGGCAATTTTAATTGCAAAACGCGAAGCGGGCCGATCTTGGGCAGCAATTTGTACAAGAACGCCAGAAATTTATCGTTGAACGAGGGCTGCGCATAATCCTTGCCCCATTCTTTCTGATAATCGGCACGCGAAAGGTTATAGACGAATTTCCTGTGCGTTGCGCCCGGCTCGGCCTTTTGAATTTCCTTGCCTTTGAGGCTCCATGCTATGCGTGTTGCTTTTGGGATCAGCGTACTGACATCGTGACGGTAGGAATTGAGTGCTTTGTCTTCGTCCGCCAGAATATCTTTCAATTGCAGTCCGTAGGTTTCCTGAAATGCCTGGTCCAGAAGTGGCTGTGAAACTTCAAACCCGATAAAGTCGTGGAAATCCTGCGAGGCATAGTGTCCGCGCGCAACCTGCAGCACCTCAAAGCCAAATTCCGTCTTGGCGTGTGCCAGCGGATCGTCTTCGTAAGTTATTTCTTTACCATATTTCTTTTCCAGCTTCGGATACAGCAGCGGCACAGCGCGATTGGTGGCGATATGGTGGCCATCAATATCGGTGGCGTAGTGCGCCAAAGCGCCCAACGCAAAAGCATAATCGTAGATGTCGTGGGAATTGCGGAACATCGAAACCACAAAATCGCCGCTGCGCACATAATGGGTCAGATCACTGAAGAACGTGCTGCCGTGCGGATAATAGCCGAGGTCTTGAATAATGGACCCGCCATAAGCGTAGGCTTCGGCGGAGTTCAGTTCGTCTTCTGTAGCATGGGGAAATTTCTTTCGAAGGAGTGGCTTGAGCTGCGATTCCCACACCACGTCGACGATGGCTTGATGGGCGAGAATGGCGTAACTAAACGTCTGGATGGGATACAACAGGAGAAGAATTCCGGCCAGGAAAATACACGCGCAGCGAATACTCATCGCACGTTTAGGCGGGGCGCCACGCTTTGTGATGTTCAACGAGTCGAAACCTTTACCAGGGCGGGATCCCTCTTCATCGGGCACTAAAAGGCAGTTTACCGTGAATCGCCCGGAAAGTCTCGTTACACCAAAGCACTAATATTTGCGTAGTACTCCAATAACGCGGCCTTGAATCTTCACGTCAGACGCCGGCACAAAGATGGGCGCCATGTCGGAATTCGCGGGCTGCAGGCGCACTTTCCCCGCTCCTTCGCGGTAGAAGCGCTTCAACGTCGCTTCTTCTCCGCCAATCAACGCGACGACAATGTCTCCGGCGTTGGCCACCTGGGTTTGCTCGCAGACCACAAAGTCTCCATCCATAATGTGGTCTTCAATCATGGAACTGCCCTTAACCTGCAAAACGAAGGAGCTTCCGCCACGCGCAAAATCACCCAGCGAAATCGTCTCGCGCTCTTCGACGGCTTCAAGTGGGCGGCCCGCTGCAATGCGGCCAACAAGCGGCAACTCTTGAATGCGACGCTCAATCACTTGCTCCTTGACCGTCTTCGGCAACTGCACAATCTCGATGGAGCGGCTCTGGTTATAGCCTCTACGGATAAAGCCTTTCTTCTCCAGGGTGCTGATATGCTTGTGCACCGTGGCGAGGGACGTCAGCTTCATTCCCTTGCCAATTTCTTCGAAGCTGGGGGAGTATCCGTGTTTGGTTTCGAACGACACCAGGTAATCGAGAACCTCTTTTTGCCGTTTCGTCAGGGCCATCCCAGCCTCCAGTTCTTCCAGGCGGTCCAGCAACCTCGCCAGGGGGACAGGCTGCGCGATAGAACATCACAGCCGACCGCTCCACTCTAGGCGAAAAGAAAGCGAACGTCAAGTTGGTTTTTAGCGCACTTCTCTTCTGCTCGTACTATTCGCTTCTCGGCGCTTTGCTGCCATGGTGGATTGGTATGGAGCCCGATAAAATCCGCTCTGCTGGCATCACCGCCGCTGCCACTCTCGCAATTCTGGAAAGCATTACCATTCTTTTAGTGTGGCTGTTCTTCTTTATCTCGTTGCTCAATCTACCTACCGACCGTTCCGGAAAACATCTGTACCAGATTTTTCCCGCCACCTTTCTGATGCTGGCCATCGTGCCTCCGCTGATTTCCGCAGTGGGCATTCGAACGGGAGTCGGCTTATTCCAATTGAAGAGATGGGCGCGCAAGGCCGCTTTGCTTTGGGCTACCATCGCGCTGGCATTCTGCTTGGCGATTATCGCGCTGCGTCCCTTTGAGACATTTGTAATCCCGCAGCAATTCGTTACCGACGTGGAATCGCTGAAACAATTGTTGGTAATTTCCGTTCTGGTGTTGCTGCTGCCGATCAGTATTTGGTGGCTTTTCTATTTTCGCCTGGTCAGCGTCAAGGCTCAGTTTCAACAACAGCGGGTTGTGCAAACTTCGCAGCAATCCGCGTAGTTACTTCGAATCGCGCGCACCGATCGCGCCTTGCAAAACGTTCGAAATCAATTGCGCACTGCATGAATCCTCCGTATTCCCTTTCCAGTTACCCCGTGTGTTATCCTTAACCAGTCGGCACTCGGCGGTCCCGCGCGCAAATTCAAAAAGCACACTGAACCGCCCATTCGGACGTAACTCTCCGCCCGCTCCGGCAGGAGAGTGAAACAAAACGGGGGCGAGCGGATGTCAATCGTAACGGAAGTACCCTCAAGCAAACTCAGGCGTGAAGTCATCGAGCAGGCCGTGATCCGCTTCGCCGGCGATTCGGGCGACGGCATGCAAATCACCGGCAGCCAGTTCACCAACACGGTGGCGCTCTATGGCAACGACATCGCCACTTTCCCGGACTATCCGGCGGAAATTCGCGCCCCTGCGGGCACCGAACCAGGCGTCAGCGGTTACCAACTGAACTTTTCTTCGGGCGAGATTCACACCCCGGGTGATGCCGTAGACGTGCTGATTGCCATGAATCCAGCCGCCTTGAAAGTAAACGTGGCCGATTTGAAGGCCAACGGAATCCTGATCGTCAACTCGGACAGCTTCGAAGAAACCGATCTACGCAAGGCGCGGTTGACGGTTAATCCGCTCGAAGATCACTCGCTCGACAAGTTTCGCGTTTTTCCTGTCGGGTTGCAGCGCTTGACGCGCTCCTCCCTGCAGCACCTGGGCCTGGATGCCAAGGCCATGGATCGCTGCAAGAACTTCTTCGCGCTGGGCATGTGCTACTGGCTCTACAACCGCTCCATGGACCCAACGGTTCGCTGGATCGACTCGAAATTTAAGAGTAAGCCGTTGCTTGCCGAGGCCAACAAATTGGCGCTGAAGGCCGGCTACTCCTATTGCGAAGCGACTGAAGCGTTTCAGGTCAGCTACGAAATTCCACCCGCGCAGCTGTCTCCCGGCGTGTATCGCAACTTGAGCGGTAATCAGGCGCTGGCTATGGGCTTAGTAGTTGCCGCACAAAAAGCTGGATTGAAATTATTCCTGGGCAGCTATCCGATTACTCCGGCGTCCGACATTTTGCACGAATTGTCGCAATACAAAGATTTCGGGGTGATGACTTTTCAAGCCGAAGATGAAATTGCGGCGATTACCTCGGCGATTGGCGCTTCGTACTCCGGTGCGTTGGCGATGACCACCACGTCCGGTCCCGGTATGGCGTTGAAGACCGAAGCAATGGGTCTGGCCATCATGACCGAACTGCCGTTGGTGATTGTCGACGTGCAACGCGGCGGACCATCTACCGGATTGCCGACCAAGACCGAACAAGCGGATTTGCTGCAAGCGCTATTTGGACGAAATTCCGAAGCGCCGATTCCGGTGCTCGCGCCTGCTACTCCGGGCGATTGCTTCTGGATTGCCGTCGAAGCCGCACGCATCGCCTTGAAATACATGGTGCCGGTCATCGTGCTGTCGGACGGCTATTTGGCCAACGGCGCAGAACCGTGGCGCATTCCCACGCTCGACGAATTGCCGTCGATTCCCGTGAAGTATGCCACCGACCCTGAGGGCTTCATGCCTTACAAGCGCGATCCAGACACATTGGCCCGCCCCTGGGCAATTCCCGGCACCCCTGGCTTGGAGCATCGCATTGGGGGACTTGAGAAGCAGGACGTTACCGGCAACATCAATTACGAACCGCTCAACCACGAAAACATGGTGCGCATCCGTGCCGCGAAAGTCGCCGCAGTAGCACAGGACATTCCCAACGTTTTGCCAGCGGGCGATGCGGACGGCGATCTGCTGATCGTTTCGTGGGGCTCGACGTTCGGCGCCATTACCCAAGCGGTGAAATCGCAGCGTGAGAAGGGTCGCAAGATTGGCCACCTGCACTTGCGCTATTTGAATCCGCTACCCAACAACGTTGGCGACATTCTGAAGCGCTACAAGAAGGTTCTTGTTCCCGAACTTAACATGGGCCAGCTTTCCTGGATTCTGCGCGCGAAATTCCTGGTGGACGCCATCGGCCTGAACAAGATTCAGGGCCGTCCCTTCAAGCAAAACGAATTGGAATTGAAAATCGAGGAAATGCTAGGACTTTAGGAGACTGAAATGACCACTGCCGCTCTTCCTCCATTGACGAAAAAAGATTTTCAGACTGACCAGGAAGTGCGCTGGTGCCCGGGTTGCGGCGACTACGCCATCCTTGCAGCCGTGCAGGCGGTTTTCCCGGAACTGGGAATCAAGCGCGAGAATTTCGTGGTGGTCTCTGGTATCGGCTGCTCCAGCCGCTTCCCGTATTACATGAACACCTACGGCTTCCACACCATTCATGGACGCGCGCCGGCCGTAGCGACTGGAATCAAAGTCAATCATCCGGAACTGGAAGTTTGGGTGGCCACCGGAGACGGCGATGCTCTCGCGATCGGCGGCAATCACACCATCCACATGCTGCGCCGCAACGTGGGCATCAAGGTGCTGCTCTTCAACAACAAGATCTACGGACTGACTAAGGGCCAGTATTCGCCAACGTCAGAATTCCAGAAGGTCACGAAGTCTACGCCGTTTGGCTCGCCGGACAGGCCATTCAATCCCGTCTCGCTGGCGATTGGCGCGGAAGCTACCTTTGTGGCGCGTTCCGTGGACGTCTTCCAGGGTCACCTGAAAGAAACGTTGAAGGCTGCAGCGGCGCACAAGGGCTCTGCGTTCGTTGAGATCTTGCAGAATTGCAACATCTTCAACGATGGCGCGTGGTTCAATTTGACGGAAAAGGAAGCGCGCAGCGAGCACGTCATTCAACTCGAGCATGGCAAGCCGCTGATTTTTGGCAAGAACAAGGATAAGGGAATCCGCCGCAAGCCGGACGGCGACATTGAAGTTGTGCCGCTGGGCAACGGCATCAGCGAGTCCGACCTAATCGTGCACGACGCGCATCATCCGCGCCCGTCTTATGCGTTCCTGCTGTCGCACATGGAGCATCGTCTCGGCTTCCCTACTCCGCTGGGAGTTTTCCGCGCATGGGATGATTTGCCACGCTATGAAGACGTGATGAACGAGCAGATCCAGGCGGTCATTGCCAAAAAGGGACGCGGCGACTTGAACAAGTTGCTGCGCGCCGGCGACACTTGGGAAGTGAAGTAAGTCGAAATAATCGACGCTCGCGGCATTTTCAACCTATAAATCGACTTTCGTCCCTCAAATTGGCTTCTATCCATAACATTCGACACTCAATTATTTGCATGTCCATGAAACCAACTTTCCATAACCACATCTAACCGTTAGCAGTTAGAATTCCACCCATGGATCAGGCTTCCAAAGTGACTCCTTTGTCTGTTCTAGGAGATGCGGACCGCGGACTCGGCAGCGTTTTGGTGCCGAAGCCGCAACAGGCCGAGACGCTTGCGCTGCTGTACGACGTTAGCCACGAACTGACTTCCATCCTCGACCGCGAGGAATTGCTACGTCGCATCGCGGAGCGCGTCAAGAAGTTGGTGAATTATCACGCGTTTACGGTGATGCTGTGGAGCGAAGAAGCTCAGGAGTTGGAGAGTGTCTTCTCCATGCGTTACGAGGATAAAGTTGCCGCGCGTGGACGCATTCCCTTCAATCAGGGCATTACCGGCGCCGCTGCAGCGGAACGCCGCATTATCCGGGTCGACGATGTGCGGCTGGATTCGCGCTATTTGGCTTGCGGCACCGAGATGCGTGTCCGCTCCGAGTTGGTTGTGCCTCTTTTGCTGCAGAATCGCTTGATTGGCGTGCTGGATCTGGAAAGCACCGAGCTTAAGGCCTTCACGCCCGAGCACGAACGCTTGCTGAATATTCTAGGTTCGTACATTGCCGTAGCTCTTGAGAATTCGCGGCTGTTTGAAGAATCGCGGCAAACGCAGAGCCGCATGCAAGAGGATTTGGAAACGGCGCGCGAAATTCAGCGGCAGCTTCTGCCCACTGGCGCGCGTGAAGTGCCCGGATTGGATTTAGCCACCGCCTATATTCCGGCGCGAGAACTGGGCGGCGATTTCTACGACCTGCTTCCCTTTGGCATCGGGCGGCTG
>JBAVNY010000511.1:0-7154 GCA_049691535.1 Candidatus Acidiferrum sp. | reverse complement strand
GGCGACAACGTGAGCTGCGAAGTTACGCTGATCACCCCGGTAGCACTCGAGAAGGGCTTGCGCTTCGCGATTCGCGAAGGCGGCCACACCGTAGGCGCCGGCGCCGTTACGGAGATCATCGAGTAACGCCATGAGACAAGGAGATAAAATTCGCATTCGTCTGAAGGCGTACGACCACCGAATTCTGGACCAATCCACGCGGGAAATCGTGGAAACCGCGAAGCGGACTGGCGCCGATGTTGCCGGACCGATTCCACTGCCCACGACCATCAACCGCTGGACCGTGCTGCGTTCGCCGCACGTAGACAAGAAGTCCCGCGAACAGTTTGAAATGCGCACGCACAAGCGACTGATCGACATTCTGGAGCCGACACCGGACACGGTAGACGCTCTGATGAAGTTGGATCTGCCGCCCGGCGTTGACGTAGAAATCAAGGCCTTCGGGCACGCAGGGAAGTAGGGCAGGGAGATATCAGATATCTGATATCCGGAAGCACAGGCAAGAATTCGGATTTTGCGGTATACGCAGCCAATACCCATCGAGGCAAGCTGCGAGAGAGAGACGAGAAAATGGCGGTCGACGGAATTATCGGTATCAAGCTGGGTATGACGCAGATCTTCGCGGAAGACGGCAACCTGGTGGGTTGCACGGTGCTTCAGGCGGGGCCATGCGTCGTGGTGCAACGGCGCACCAAAGCGAAGGATGGCTACGACGCGGCGCAGTTGGGTCTGGTGGAATTCGTGAAGCCGCAGCGCGTGAACAAGGCGCTGACCGGGCATTTCAAGAAGTCCAACGTAGCTCCGATGAAGGTGATGCGCGAAGTTCGTTTGGAAGAGTCGAAGGACGAAACGAAGGTTGGCGATCGCGTGTTGGTGGAAGCTTTCAAAGCGGGCGAGCTGGTGGATATCACCGGCGTCAGCAAGGGTAAGGGATTCGCGGGCGGCGTGAAGCGTTGGCACTATGCCGGCGGCGATGCCACCCACGGTTCGATGTTCCATCGCGCACCGGGCGGCATCGGCGGCAGTTCGTTCCCATCACGCGTCTGGAAGAATCAGCATTTTCCCGGACACATGGGCAACGAGCGAGTGACAGCAAAGAATTTGAAGGTGATCAAGGTAGACACGGACGAGAACCTGCTACTGGTGCGGGGCTCGGTGCCGGGACCAAGTGGTCAGTACATTTTCATCCACCGGTCGAGAAAAGCAGCGACGAAGGCGAAGTAAGCAATTTTCCGTAGAACCTGAAACAGACGAGATTGAGAGAGCGAGAAAAGATATGCCGGTCGTAGATGTAGTCAATCTGGATGGCAAGACCGTTGGCCAGGTAGAACTGGCGGACGCGGTCTTTGGCGTCGAAATCAACGAGCACCTGCTGCACGAAGCTTCGCGGTGGTATCTCCGTGGGCTGCGTAGCGGCACCGCCAAGACCAAGGATAAGAGCGAAGTCAGCGGCGCAGGTCGCAAACTCTGGCGGCAAAAGGGTACCGGCCGCGCGCGCGTTGGCTCGATTCGGTCGCCTTTGTGGCGCCATGGTGGAACGGTGCACGGGCCTCGTCCGCGCAGCTACGCTTACGCGCTGCCCAAGAAAATGATTGTTGGGGCATTACGCTCGGCACTTTCCGCGAAACTGGCGGAAAAGAAGCTCACCATTATTGATGCGTGGTCTCTCGACACGCACAAGACCAAGACGTTGCGCATTGCGTTGGATAAGCTCAACGCCGTAAAGACCGCGCTCCTCGTGGCCCACGGCGATACCCGGAATCTCGAATTGGCCAGCCGCAACCTGGAAGGCGTGAAGCTGAGCGCCACGAATGTGCTGCAGCCTTACGATGTGTTGCGTCACGATCGCGTGTTTCTCTCCAAGGACGCAGTAGCGCGCTTGGTTCGTTCGCTCGATCCGAACGCCGAACCAATTGCCGCACCGGATGTCGAACACATTGCGCCCGCTCCCAAAGTGAAGAAGGAAGCAGCTCCCAAAGCAGCGGCGCCTAAGGCAGCAGCCAAGAAACCGGCAGCAGCGAAAAAGCCGGCCAAGAAAAAGGGGAAGGAATAAGTTATGGCAGCCCCGCACTATCAAATTATTCGGCGTCCCATCATCACGGAAAAGGGACTAGGCGTGAAGGAAGTACACCACACCGTGGTTTTCGAAGTTGCCGCGGGCGCCACAAAGACCGAGATCAAGGAAGCGGTGCAGCAAATTTTCAAGGTGAAAGTGGCGGATGTACGCACCGCCAATTTCGTCGGGAAAATGCGCCGCCGTGGACAGAGTGAAGGCTACCGCCGCGACTGGAAGAAAGCGTACGTGAAGCTGGCGGCAGGCGAAAAGATGATCGAGTACGCGGAGAATTTGTAACCACAGGTCGGGCAGGCCGCCAAGTTGGCGGAGAGATTTAGAAGGCAAGAGGCAGCGATGGGACTGAAGAGCTTTAATCCATATACGGCGTCAAGACGTTTCATGACCGTGCTCGATAAGAGCCACATCACGAAAGATACGCCGGAAAAGAACTTGCTCGAGCCGAAAAAGCGCTCGGGCGGGCGTAACAACCAGGGCGAAATCGTCGTCTGGCATCGCGGTGGCGGCCACAAGAAGCAGTATCGCGTGGTCGATTTTCGACGCGACAAAGAAGGCGTTCCCGCGGTGGTTGCTTCGATTGAATACGACCCGAATCGCAGCGCCAACATCGCGCTGTTGCACTACGCCGATGGCGACAAGCGCTACATCCTGCACCCAGTGGGTCTGGAAGTAGGCGCGACCGTATCCACCGGCGAGAGTGCCGACATTCTTCCGGGCAATGCCCTGAAGATTCGCCACATTCCTCCCGGCACCATGGTGCATAACCTGGAGCTGTATCCGGGCCGTGGCGGGCAAGCTGTTCGTACCGCCGGCGCTTCCGCTCAGCTGTTGAGCAAAGAAGGCGACCTGGCGTTGGTCAAGATGCCGTCCGGCGAAGTTCGCAAATTTTCCGTGGATTGCAAAGCAACCGTGGGACAAGTTGGAAATCTGGACCACGAAAACGAGACGTATGGTAAGGCCGGGCGCACGCGCTGGAAGGGCATCAAGCCCACCGTTCGCGGCGTGGCAATGAATCCGGTCGATCACCCGCACGGTGGCGGTGAAGGCCGCGTAAAGGGCAATCATCCACAAACACCATGGGCGTTTCCAACGCTGGGTAAGAAGACGCGACACAACAAGCGCACCGATCGAATGATCGTGGAGCGCCGTAAGTAAACAGTTTCCGCCTGGCACTTTCGAGATGTTGGCGAGAGCGGCAAGGCGAATCGGGAAAAGGACGAGGGGTCCGGTTCCCGCAGCGAGTGGGTCAACGAAGTGGACGGGGCGCAATCCTGAACGAGAGCGCCCAAGGTTAGACGAGCAATAACCGCAGATCCCGGTTGGCGAAAAGCCGGCGGGGGAGAGCGAAACATGCGAGCAACGCGAACAACACGTCGATCCGGCAGCAGAACGCGTCCGGTGAAGCGAGCAGCAAAACGGGTGGCACCGAAAGTAGCCCCCAAATCAGCGGCCAAAGTAGTGAAAGTGGTGGCCGTACCACTCGAGCCGGTGCTGTACAAGCTGTGCAAGCCGGGCTGGGCGGTGATCGTGGAACGAATTCCGAACGCGCTGGGCACGCGATTTGTCTGCCCATTTTGTCCCCGGTCGCACCGTGTACCTGGTCCGGTGCGAGGTTTCAAAAAGATGCGGCACGCCCAGTGGGGTAGGTTGCGCCGCGTGGAGGAATAAGGAAGCGATGGCACGTTCAACGAAAAAAGGGCCGTTTGTCGATGGCCACTTGCGCGACAAAGTGGAAGCACTGAACACGCGCAACGAGAAGAAAGTAGTGAAAACGTGGTCGCGGCGCTCCACGATCGTTCCCGACATGATCGGGCACACGATTGCCGTGCACAACGGCAGAAAATTTATTCCCGTGTATGTGACCGAGCAGATGATCGGACACAAACTCGGCGAGTTTGCGCCAACGCGCACCTTTAAGGGCCACGCAGTAAAAGCGGCGCTCGAGAAGGCGGCGGGCGCAGCTCCTGCAGGAGGCGGCGCAGCAGCAGCACCACCAGCGCCGAGGGCATAAGACATGGCTGACGCACAGATACAAGCAGGAACAATCGAAGCTCACGCGCTAGCAAGGCACGTGCGCATGTCGCCGCAAAAAGCGCGACTGGTCATTGATTTGATCCGCGGGCAGCAGGCACAAGCGGCGTTACAAACGCTGCGTTATACGCCGAAGCGCGCCGCGAAGCACATAGAAAAGGTGCTGCGCAGCGCAATTGCCAATGCGGAATTGAAGGCCTCTGATTCCGGTACGCCACTCGACGTCGATCAGTTGTTCGTGAACAAGTGTTTCGTGAACGAAGGATCGCGTTGGAAGCGCTTGCGTCCCGCGCCGATGGGCCGGGCATTTCGTTACCAGAAGCGCACCGCGCACATCTGGGTCGGCGTTGCCGAGCACCACGTGGCTGCGGCGGAACGCGTAGCCGCGAACCAGGCGGAAGCAGAAGCACAGAAGGGCGTACGCGGAACAGCACGGCGCGTTCGCAAGGCGTTAACCGGAAAACAGGCTCCTGGAAAGAAGGGAAAGAAGTAATGGGACAGAAAACACACCCGTACGGATTTCGCCTGGGCTACAACAAGCCCTGGAAGTCTCGCTGGTACGCGGATCGCGATTACGCCGATTTGCTGCACGAAGACGTGAAGCTGCGTAAGGAATTGAAAGAGCGGTTGAAGAGCGCCGGCGTCAGCTCCATCGATATCGAACGTGCCGCCAACAAGTTGGTAGTGCGCATCGCGACCGCGCGGCCCGGCATCATCATCGGCCGCAAGGGCGCGGAAATCGACAAGCTGAAGCAGGAAGTCTCGAAGCGCACCAAGCGGGAAGTGCACATCGACATCGTCGAAGTGCATCGCCCGGAACTGGATGCCACGCTGGTGGCCGAATCGATTGCGCTGCAACTGGAAAAGCGGGTGGCATTTCGCCGCGCGATGCGCAAAGCGGTGGATTCGGCGCTGCGTTTCGGCTGCAAGGGGATTAAGGTGCGTGTTGCCGGCCGTTTGAACGGCGCAGAAATCGCGCGTAAAGAATGGTACCTGCAAGGCCGTTTGCCGCTGCAGACGCTGCGCGCAGACATCGATTATGGTACCGCCGAAGCGAACACCACGTATGGCGTGATTGGCGTGAAGTGCTGGATTTATCAGGGCGAGAATGTTCCAAAGCGCGTCAAGCGGGAAGATAACAAGCCCGCTGCCATCGCCGCGGCTTGATGTAGCGGACGAACCAGCGATTAGAAATTAGGGAAGCGAGAATATACCGATGTTGATGCCGAAGAAGGTCAAGTACAGAAAGCAGCAGCGCGGCCGCCGTAAAGGCAAAGCGTGGCGCGGTGGAAGTCTGGCGTTTGGCGAATACGGTTTGAAGGCCATGGAAAATGCCTGGATCACCGACCGTCAGATTGAGGCTTCGCGCGTGGCGATTACCCGCTTCATCAAGCGTGGCGGCAAGTTGTGGATCCGGATTTTCCCGGACAAGCCGTACACCAAGAAGCCGGCAGAAACCCGCATGGGTAAGGGCAAAGGGGCACCGGAGAAGTGGGTGGCGGTGGTGAAGCCGGGTCGCATTATGTTCGAGATGGCAGGCGTGGACGAAGCAACGGCGCGGCAAGCCATGGGTCTGGCGTCGCACAAGCTGCCGATTCCGACGAAATTTGTTTCGCGCACAGGAGGGTTGTAGAAATGGCGCGGCGTATTGAAAAGATTCGAGAAGAAGGCGAAACAGAATTGCGCGCACGGGAGAAGGATCTGGCAGAACAGATTTTTCGGCTGCGCTTTCAGATGACCACTGGCCAAGCCGAAGCGCTGAAGCGTCTTCGCGAGGCTCGCAAAGATCTAGCGCGAGTGAAGACGTTGCTTCGCGCACAAGAATTGACCGCCGGAGCAAAGACGGCGAAGGCAGGTAAGGCGTAATGACTACAGAAGCGACAGCAGCAGGAACGACACCGGCCGGGCAACCGACGGCGCCGTCGACGTATCGCGGGAACAAGACCGAACTGATCGGCAAGGTAACCAGCGCGAAGATGGAAAAGACCATTGTGGTCGAAGTGCAGCGACTGGTGCAGCATCCCAAGTACCGCCGCGTGGTTCGCATCTCGAAGAAATTCTATGCGCATGATGAAAAGCGCGAAGCCAAGCAGGGCGATACGGTTTGCATCGTGTCCGCGCGGCCGCTTTCGCGGCTGAAGCGCTGGCGATTGAAGCAAGTGCTGACGCATAAAGCGTCCGCGAAGTAAAGGACAGGGGAGCAGATCATGATTCAGATGCGAACCTGGCTGACGGTAGCCGACAATTCCGGAGCACGGAAGTTGATGTGCATTCTCCCTATCGGTGGCGATGCGGGGTTGAAAGCGGGACTGGGCGACATTGTCACCGCGTCGGTGAAAGAAGCGACGCCGGAAAGCCAGATCAAAGAAGGCAAGGTTGTGAAGTGCGTGATTGTGCGGATGCGCAAAGAACATCGCCGCAAAGATGGCACGTACATTCGCTTTGACGATAATGCCGCGGTGTTGATCAATGACACGGGCGAGCCTGTCGGGACGCGTGTATTTGGCCCGGTGGCAAGAGAGCTGCGCGAAAAGAAGTTCACCAAGATCGTGTCGCTGGCTCCGGAGGTTTGGTAGGTCATGGGATACACAGAAGAAACCACGAAGCGCTACAAGATCAGCATCCGCAAGGGAGATAACGTGCGGGTGATGAGCGGGCGCGACGCCGGCAAGAACGGCCGGGTGCTGTCCATCAATCCGCGGAAGAACACGGTGATCGTGGAGCACGCCAACATCATCAAGCGCCACACTCGCCCGAATCCGGCGAAGAACATCAAGGGTGGCATTGTGGAACGCGAAGCGCCCATCAACGCTTCGAAGGTAATGGTGGTTTGCGGCAGTTGCGGCAAGCATGCCCGCATCGGCCACAACGTTTTGGCTGATGGCACCAAGGTGCGCGCGTGCAAACGTTGCGGCACCACGCTCGACAAGTAAGATTTTGGAAGGAATACGACTGGCATGAAGACTCGAATGCACGAAAAGTACAGTAAGGAGACGGTGCCCGCGCTGATGAAGCGCTTTGGCTGGAAGAACGTCATGGCCGTGCCGAA
>JBAVNY010000510.1:0-4270 GCA_049691535.1 Candidatus Acidiferrum sp. | reverse complement strand
CAACCTGCCCCCCGCATTCACGCCTTTTCGGCAAGCCTTCAGCAACTGCACGCACTTCTCATCCGGCCAATCGTGAATAATATGCTTCATGATGTACGCATCCGCGCCCGCAGGAACCGACGCGAACATGTCGCCGCTCGCCAGCGTGCACCGTTCCATCACCTTCTTCAGCGGCCCTTCCTTCGCTCCCTCCGCAACGTGCGCCATTTCATACAGCGTCCCTCGCATCTGCGGATTCTTCTCCAGGATCGTCGCCAACAAAAATCCGTGCCCTCCACCCACATCCACGATCGAACCAATCCCTTCAAAGTTGTACGCCTCCGCAACCGCCGGACCATCAATCATCGATAGCTCCGTCATCGCGCCGTGAAACGTCCGCCCCTCCTCCGGATGCTGTTTCAGAAACTGGAAAACGTGCGCGCCATAAATCTTCTCCATCGCCTGCTTTCCCGTCCGCACGCAATATTCCAGCTCAGACCATCCCCGCAGGTGCCACTCTTTGCCGCCCATAATTGCAAAGTTCCGCAGCCCGGGCTTCGCATTGCTGCACAAAACTTTCGACATCGGCGTTTGCGAAAATTTTCCGTCCGCCCCTTCCGCCAGCACCCCAACGCACGCCGTCGCCCGCATCAACCGGTACAGCGCCGTTGCGTCCGCTCCCATTTCCTTCGCCAGCTCTTCCGCCGATTTCGGCCCGCCTTCCAACCGATCCGGAATGCCCAGCTGCGCCACGCACGCCACCGCTCCCGCCACGTGCATTCCATTCATGATCTGCAATATCCCGACATGTGCCGGCACACTCTGCGTCGCCGAAGCGCTCATAAGTCATTCACCTGGATTTGAGATTTGTAGTGGCTTTCAAAGTGCCGAAGTATACCTCGAACCCTCCTCACCGCCTCAACTCATTCTGCAAACCTCACGCCTTGACACCTCTCGCTCCCCATTCATAATGTTTCCACTCTCCCGGAGGAGCATGCCCACAATTCCTCGTCTTCTCTCATCCTTTGTTCTCGTGTGTTTACTGTCCTTATCCGTTCACGCCCAAGCGCCCGCACCGGAACCCATTCTCGCTAATCAAAATCGCGTAGCCGCCGGAAAACTCGAAAGTGGCATCCTCAATATTCAACTCGAACTGCGCAGCGGTGCCTGGCGTCCCGAAGCCGAAGACGGTCCACAACTTTTCGTGCAGGCCTTCGCGGAAGCCGGCAGCCATCGCGCACAAATCCCCGGTCCACTTCTCCGCATGCCGGTAGGCACCACCGTCCACGCCTCAGTCACCAACAAACTCAAGATCAAGGCAACCGTCTACGGTTTCAACACTCGTCCTGCCGACCCACAACAAGGCGGTACCGAAATTTCCCCCGGCGAATCTCACCAATTCACGTTTCCCGTCGGCGCACCCGGCACTTACTACTACTGGGCTCGTACCACCGAGCCACTGAAGCTTGCAACGCGCACGGTCATCGAACCCATCCGTGCTGACGCCCAGCTCAACGGTGCCTTCATCGTCGATCCCGCCGACACTCCCGTTTCTCCGGACCGAATCTTCGTCATCAATTCCATGTTCGTGGCCGCCGACATCATTCATCCTCCTGTCGAAGTTCTCTCCATCAATGGCAAGTCTTATCCTTACACCGAGCCCCTCGCCCATTCCGACACGCACCACGTCCATTAATGCCGCACACCAATCGCCGAGCAAACAAGTCCCGCCAGATAACGTTCGCAATGTTCGTGAGAGAGGCTGCTGTTATTGTGCAGGCGCAGGCGTGGCAGGATTCTCCGGATACAAACGCTCAAACTCCGGGTCACCGTGAAGCGGCAGCAAATCCGGATCGCGACGCGTCCATACCGCATCCTTCGACCCCGCTTCCCAAGCCCGGCGCAACGCATCAATCGCTTCGGCCTTTTTGTTCAAGCCGCAGTAAACGCACGCCGCATTGTAGAGAATCGACGCCTCATTGGCGCGCAACGTTACCGCCAGATTCAGTTCCCGCAAGGCATCACTCTCGCGATGCAATCGAGCGTAATTCGCTCCCAGCAAAATACGCGCCCGCGCATCCTCGGGCACATGCCGCAAGTGATTCTCCAGCGCCAGACTAAAACGCCGCGTCATATTTAGTTTCGCTTCTTCGTTTCCCATCGCCCCAAGCCCATTCAAGATCGGCACATACACGTTGTAGTCTTCGCCGCTCGCTTCAATTGCCGATTCCGAAACATCCTTCACTTCCTGCGGCCGCCCCGCCGCAAAAAGCGCCCGACACAACAGATAGTAGGCGCCATCGCAGTCCCGTTTTCGCTCGATAGCTTTTTTCACCATGCGCACCGCTTCATCATAAAGACCCGCGGCATACAGTACCCACGCCTGGCTGATAAACGTTTCCGGCAGAT
This sequence comes from Candidatus Acidiferrum sp., assembly GCA_049691535.1. GTDB lineage: Bacteria > Acidobacteriota > Terriglobia > Acidiferrales > UBA7541 > Acidiferrum. Next base: position 1,882 of record JBAVNY010000510.1, on the reverse strand, counting down.
CCCAGCGCAGCGCCACCGCTCTCGCCGAAGCTTCCCGCGCTCGCTCCACCCAAATCGCATCCCGGCTGAAGAACGAGTAGTACATCGCGCATGCATTTGCAGACGCAGCGTAAGCCAGCGCAAAGCTGGGATCCAGCCCAACCGCGTTTTCGAACATCTGCAGTGCGAACTCCACGTCCTGCCGTGTCAGTCGTCGCGCATATCGTTTGCCGCGAAGATACTGGTCGTACGCCTGCAGATTTTCCGTAGGCTTATCCGCCAACGCTTCCAATTCCTGCGGAGAAAGCGTTACCCGCAGCGCTTCCGCAATCTTGCGCGCCATTTCGTCCTGTACTTCAAAAACATCTTTCATCTCGCGATCGAAGCGCTCTGACCACAGCGGAAAGTCCGTATGCGTATCTACTAGCTGCGCGGAGATGCGCAGCCGATTACCCGCTCGCCGAACCGTACCCGTTAGAGCGAACGCCGCACCAAGTTGCTGGCCAATTTGCGCCGGAGTCACCGGCTTATCGCGAAAGGCGAGAACGGTGGGGCGCGAAAAGGTATTCAGTCCGCGAATTTTGGAGAGCTCAGTGATGATGTCTTCGGTGATGCCGTCCCGCAAATATTCATCTTCCTTCACGCCGCTTTGGTTTTCGAAATAAAGGACGGCCACGGATTTCTTTGCTGGGGTGTGGGCCACTGCCGGCGTATGGGAACTGGATGTGTCCGTTTTCTCAGCCGCTGGGCGCCGGTTCGAATCCAGATCACGCTTCAAACGTTTCAGATCAGCGCGCAGCTCCGCCGCCGTCTGATACCGCAGTTCACAATCCTTTTCCAGCGCTTTGGCAAAAATATTTTCCAGCGCCAGCGGCAATTTCGGATTCAGCTTGGTCGCCGGAGTCGGCTCAGAATGCAGGATGCCGTCGAAAATTAACGCCACCGTCGATCCTGAGAAAGGCACCACGCCCGTGGCCATCTCATACAGCTCCACCCCAAGCGAAAACAGATCGGAGCGCGCATCCAAATCTTCTCCGCGAGCCTGTTCCGGCGACATATACACCACCGTGCCCACCGAACTTCCCGGGCTGGTCAGCAGCGCCGGACCGTCCATAATCGTCTGCGTACGAAGCGAAGTTTCGCTCACCGATTCTTTGACCGGCTGAAGAACCGCAGCCAGCTTGGCCAATCCAAAGTCCAAAATTTTCGCCGACCCGCGATTCACCAGGAAAATATTCGCAGGCTTGATGTCGCGATGCACGATGCCTTTCGCATGCGCCGCGTCCAGACCGTCCGCAATCTGTAAGCCGATGTCCAGAAGCTCGTTTATCGGCATCGTTTTGCCAGAGATGCGGTGCTTCAGCGTTTGCCCCTCGAGCAATTCCATGGCGATGAACGGGCGCGCTTCAAACTCGCCAACGTCGTAAAGTGTGCAGATGTTCGGATGATTCAGCGACGACGCGGCGCGCGCTTCGCGCCGGAATCGCTCGATGGCCTGAGCATCCTGGGAGATGTCGTCGGGCAGGAATTTCAGCGCTACATTGCGGCCCAGTCGTGAATCCTTGGCCTTATACACCACACCCATGCCACCGCCGCCGAGCTTTTCCACGACGTTGTAATGAGAAATAGTCCGGCCAACAATCGAAGGCGTGTCTGTCATGCGCAGCGGAGTTTACCTCACCCCGCAACAGCAAGTAAAATCCCCCGGAATCTATCCGACCTCCGCAACCCCCATTGCCAACACCGGTGAAACCAGCCGGTCAATCACTTCCGCCATTCGCTCCGCCGATTCCTTCTCCGCACTCTGCGCCCAGGTATTCGCCGCACCAAAAATTGCCCACGCCACCGTCGACGTCAGTAACTCCCCCGGCACCGTCCCATTCAGCGCGCGATGCCGCAACCC
>JBAVNY010000509.1:0-6652 GCA_049691535.1 Candidatus Acidiferrum sp. | reverse complement strand
CCCTTCTGCTGAGCTCGACAAAGGTTGGCTGCTCGACAATGTGAAACGCAAACGCCCGGGTCTGGAGATTCTCCCGACTAGCGCAGATGCCCACTATTGTGCGTTCTACCCCATTTATGCCAGTGATGGCGAGCTGATGGGCGCTCTTTGCCTGCTGCGTCGCCGAGCACAATTCTCGGCTGCCGAAGAAAAGTTGCTGGCGGCACTTGGAAGTTTCGCAGCGCTCTCCATGGAGAAGGTCAGGCGCTTTTCGCAGCTGGAGCGTTCGAAAAAGCAGTGGGTGGAAGATATTGATGCGATCAGCGATTACATCGCGGTGCACGACCATTCCTGGAGAATCGTGCGCACCAACCGCTCGTTGGCGACACATATCGGCATACCTCCGGTAGCGCTGGTTGGCGAGCCGATGAGCAGTCTGCGGCGCATCGCGGAAACCGGGAGCGCGCTTCCCTGCCCGTTCTGCCGCAACACCAATCAATCTCGAGAAGAGTACATCGCGACTTCCGAAGGGCGCACCTTCCTGGTCTCAACGTCGCGTACCCGAGGCGCCACCGAGGAAGATACCCGCACCATTCACGTTCTGAAGGACATTACCGATCGTCGCGAGGCAGAGCGCCGTTATCGCGAGTTGTTCGACAGTATTCAGGAAGGCTTGTTCTTTGCCACGCCAGATGGCCAATTTCTCGATGTAAACGACGCCATGGTTCGCATGCTGGGCTACGAATCGCGCGAGCAACTGTTGCATGCGGATGTCAGTCCTCATCTTTACCCAACCCCGGCTGCAAAGAAGCGCCTGGTGCAGGCCATTGCCGAGCGCGGCGCGCTGCGCAATTACGAAGAGACATTGCGGCGTAAGGACGGCAGCCTGCTACACACCTTGCAAAACATCAGCGCGGTGCGCGACGTGCAGGGCCGCGTGGTGCAGATTCGTGGTTTGATGCTCGATGTCACGGAACAAAAGATGTTCCAGTCGCAATTGCAGCGCGAACGCGACTTCAACCAGAAGATCCTGAACACCACCCAGAGCATGATCCTTGTTTTGGATACGGCCGGCTTGATCAGCTACGCAAACCGTCGGTGTTACGAAGCTGGCTACCGCGAAGAAGAATTGATTGGCCATCGTCTGGTGCGTTGGGTCGAACCATCCCAGCGCGAGGATTTTGAGGCGGCTTTGCAAACCACTGCGCACGGCCAGCAAGTCGAAAACCTGGAATTGCGTGTAAAACGCAGCGACGGCTCGATGGGCCACTTTTCCATCAGCTTAAGCCCGATGCGCGACGAATCAAGCCAGGTGAACAGCGTTGTGGTGGTGATGACCGATATTACTGATGCCGTGCTGCTGCAAGCTAAATTGGCGCACTCCGAGAAAATGGCAACCATTGGGCGTTTGGTTTCCGGTGTCGCCCATGAAGTCAACAATCCACTGGCCGCGATCTTAGGATTCACCGACCTACTCCTCGAGAATCCCGAAGTTCCCGCCTCAGCGCGCGAAGATCTGCAAATTATTCTGCAAGAGACGCAGCGAACCAAAGAAATTGTGCAAGATCTGCTGAGCTTCGCCCGACAACGACCCGCGCAGCGCGAACCCATGCAAGTAAACGCAATTCTGCGCCAGACCATCAAGCTGCGCAGCTACGATTTTGCCAGCCACGGCGTGCAGGTTGTCGAAGAGTTCGACGAAAACCTTGCGCCTACGCTGGGCGACGGTCAGCAACTTCAACAAGTCTTTCTAAACATCTTGAACAATGCCTATGACGCCATTCAGGAATCCGGCAATCACGGCAAAATCACCATCCGTACCCGCCGCGCCATCGATTCCAAAGTCGATTCCGTGGAAATAGCGTTCATCGACAATGGCACCGGAGTCGCCGAGCCCGACAGAATTTTTGACCCGTTCTTCACCACCAAACAAGTAGGCAAAGGCACGGGCCTGGGACTCAGCATCTGTTACGGGATCGTGCGCGCTCACGGCGGAGAAATTCTCTGCTGGAACAATGCCGGCGACGCCGGCAGCACCTTTGTTGTGCATCTACCGATCGCCTCGGAAGCAGCGCCATTGGCGGCGAAAGAGGCGGCACAATGAAACACGCAGCCGCAAATCCAGCCCATGCACCGATCTTGTTGATCGAAGATGAAGCTTCAGTGAGCGCATTTGTTCGCGCCGCGCTAGAGCGTCGCGGCTATTCCGTGGTGCAAGCGACTTCCGGTTCTGACGGCTTGGCACAATTAGCCAACGGCAGCTATGCGGGAGTCATATCCGATATTCGCATGCCTGGCGCGATTAACGGCGCCGATGTTCATGAATGGATTCAAACCAATCGGCCGGAATTGTCGGGGAAAATTATTCTCATCAGCGGGGATACGGCGAACAGTGAGACGCAATCGCTTCTCGCCAGCAGCTCCACGCCTTGCATCGAGAAGCCGTTTCGAGTTCAGCAACTGATTTCGACAGTGGAGAACACATTCGGGAAACCATGAGCGACGAATCAAAAGTGAAGTTACTGGTAGTGGATGATGAGCAAAGCATCCGCAAGCTTTGCATGACCATTGGCAGCTCTCTAGGCTTCGCCTGCAACGAAGCGGAAAGTGCGGAGAGTGCCATCACCCGCCTGGAAACCGAGGCGCCTGATCTCGTTCTGAGCGATCTCAAACTTCCAAATCACTCCGGCGTGGAATTATTGAAGCAAATAAAAAGCATTTTGCCACGCACCGAAGTGGCCATCATGACCGGCCACGGCTCCATCGAATCGGCCGTCGATGCCATGAAACTGGGGGCCTACGACTACATCGAAAAGCCGTTTCGTGTTGAGAAGATGCGGCTCCTCTTGCAGCGCATGGCGGAAAAAGTTCGCCTGGTCAACGAGAATGCGTTCCTACGTGAACGCGTGAGCGCCGACGAGAATTTAGATGGAATCATTGGCTCGTCTACCGCCATGCAAGACGTGCTGCGCATGATTTCGCGCTTGAAGGACACACGCACCCCTGTGCTGATTTCTGGCGAAAGCGGGACCGGAAAAGAATTGGTAGCTCGCGCCATTCACTTTCGCGGCGTGCTGGCCCAAATGAACTTCCTTGCCGTCGATTGTGGCGCTCTGGTTCCGACCTTGATGGAAAGCGAACTGTTCGGCTACGAGAAAGGTGCCTTTACTGGCGCCACGAAGTCGAAAGCGGGACTGTTCCAGGCGGCCAACGGCGGAACGATTTTCCTTGATGAAATTGGCGAGCTTCCCCTAGAGATGCAGGCCAAACTTCTGCGGGTACTCCAAGAAAAAGAAGTACGTCCGGTTGGCAGCAACGAACGAATCAATGTCGATGTGCGCGTAATCGCCGCCACCAATCGCGATCTCGAAGCCGCCTACCGCGACGGTACGTTTCGCAAGGACCTCTACTTCCGCTTGAATGTTGTGACCGTCCATCTACCGCCTCTCCGCGAACGCCGCTCCGACATTCCTACACTGGTGCACCATTTCTTGAACCGCTACGCGCCGACGGCCAGCCTGCAAGTCACTCCAGCGGCCATGAAGAGCCTGCTGCAGTACGACTGGCCCGGAAACGTCCGCGAACTCGAGAACTGCATCGCCCGCGCGATCACCCTCGGCGATCAGCAAGTGATGGACGTCAAGGATCTCCCGCCAGCGATTCGCGCGGAACAACCGATCAACACGGAGATGACGCCGACCGATGCTGCTTCCCTTTCCACCACCGCGCTCGCCGAGATGGAACGCATGACCATCCTGCGCGTTTTCGAACAAGCGCACGGCGACAAAGCGTTAGCCGGCAAGATGCTCGGCATCAGCCGCGCCACTCTGTATCGCAAACTCAAACGTTACAACATTGCATTGCGTGGCGATTCTCCGGACCAACCAAAGGAAGAAGCGCACGCCGCCACGCGCTAACGTTCGTCTCAACTAGGGGCACCTGAAAATCGCGAAATGCTGAGACAGTCTTGTTTCACCGTGAGACAGTCCCTGCCCCTCAGCTCCACGGGAAAATCCTAAGCCTCTCGCTTTCTGCACTTTCACATCACCTACGACCAATCCTCCCTTTGGCGCTCAGCGTGCAATTCCCTCCGTGGGACATTGTGTTCCTGACCGTGTCAGGTGTGTATCTGCACTCGACACGGGCAGATCCGGGGATGTCAAGCTGTACGGCAACTGGCAACGGGGACCTAACTACAGATGACTCTCATTTTGGAAGAACGGGGATGCGCGGAACAGCTCGCTCGCTTTTTTCCGAAGCTTCCCGTGAAAAGGATTCCAATTCGAGTGTCACCGGTGCGGCCCGCTCCTGCGAAATTACAGGAAGCGACGGTCGTGGAGTTTGGCTCCGAGGAATTCGCCATTTTCCTGTCCACGTTACCCCTGGAGTTTGATGACCGTGTCCGAATCGTTCGAGATGGAGGGCGTCCCGCGGAAGCTGCTGTGATTGCGCTGCAGTATCACGCCGGACGAAAGGCCGTGGCCGTTAGGTTTCTGGAAGGCCGCTGCGATTGGATGACCCAGCCGTGAATAAAATGATCACATTGAACTTACCCGCGCCGCCGAAGACCGACAGCGCCCGACAAGCCCAGTGGGAAGAGACGCGGTCCGTCTTCCCTATCTACCTGGCGCTTGCCAAGCATCTGCAAATCGAGATTCCCTTTCCGCAGAACAAGCGCGTGCTGCCGGAAAAGGCCGAGCTCGATTTCTTTAGCAAGGTGCACACCTGGCTGGACTCGATGGACCAGCAGGTGTTGGTGCATCAGCTACGCCATCTGTTACAGATGACCACGCTGAATGCCAGCGAAAGTGGCCTGCGCGCGCTAATCATGCGCCATTTGCGCAAGCCTTCGAAGTCCACCACCGACCGCGACAAAATCGACTTTCTGATGGTGCAATATTTCGCGCTCTGCGCTCCTCCGAAGATTTATCACAAGCAGATTGAACTGACCGACGTCGCGCAGGTCATGAAACCGGTCTTCGGTGAGGTCGACACCGCCCCTATATCCTGGTGCGAGCCGCTGGAAAAAATGATCGTGTCGCTGCGCTCCTTCAAAAGCCTGCGCGACATCCTGAAAACCAATTTCATCGAGCAGGGTCGCAAGGTAAAAGAAACCGCCGGCGGCATGTTCTACGATCCCTCCGCCATGCTGGCGTTTGTGCGCTTTAATTTCTTGCTACGGCGAACGCTGATCGAGTTAATGCACGCCGACCTTATTTTCATCCGCTCCGGCATCAATCATTTGGAAAGCGCCGGCGCACGGACGCTGGACTGCCACACTTCGGGATTGACCGCATCTGAACCGATTGCCAGAGTTCGCCAGCTCGCCGATGAATGGAAGCAGCCGTTCCAACGCGAATACACGGAACGCTCCGTAAATCAGGCGTTCGATAAGCTTCTGGCACTGCGAACGGACGTTGATCGCGCCTTGGAAAAGGTAATTGGTAAGCCGGAAATTCCGGTGACAAGAGCCACGGAGAAACCCAGCGCAACAAAAGGCGGCGCCGCAACGCCTGCGCCAGCCACACGCACGCCAGAAAAGGGCACCCTTTCAGAACCGATTCGCGCGGATGACGTTGTCCCTGAACTCGATTTTGAAACGTGCATGGAGCAGGTTTGGGAACAACTCATTTCCGCCCCGCCGTCTCGTGGACGTTCTATGACCACGGTTCGCCTCGGCGGTGTGCGTTTGCTGATGTCCTCGTGGGAAGTGGCGGCCTTCGTCACGGAAGATGGCCCCGCTGCGGACGACTTGCGCCGTGCGGTTGTCGCGCGGGCTCTGGTCACCACCGGGCTCGAGCGCGCCAAGGAAACCGGCAACGCCACCGGGTTGGATCGCGTTTTGCCCATCGCCCGCGTGGAAGTCTCGCGTTTGCAGGAGCGCGTCGAAGTTGCCAAGCAAGCAAAAGATACTGAAGCAGCCGTAAATCTCGGGATTAGCACCAAGCGGTTGCTCTCCGCACTGGACGAAGCCGAGAAGATGTAATTCCCTGCTGCACTCTAAGCAGGCGTGAACGACTTTCAGGGAGCGGATTTCCTTTGCGAACAACGAACGCACTTATTCTGACGGATGACGGAGAATTCGCTCGCCTGCTCACGGCATGCTGGCAAGTGGAACGGCAACTCCCGGGACTGTCTGTTGTAACCAGCGATCTGTGGAAGAATTTTGAGGCCGCTCCCGATCTGATCGTCATTGGACCTTTAAAAGAAGGAAAGCTCACGGAAATTTTGCGTTCGCTTGAACCGAGCGCCGCGCTGATTCTCTGCGCTCCTGCAGATGCTCAGGAACTGGCCAGCTTGCGCAAGCGTTACCCGCGATTGGCGCATGTGCCGCTCCGCGAAGATTGGACCCAAGTCGTTCTGCTGGTGGCCGGCGAATCGCTACGCCGCACCGAAGCTCTAAAGATGGCTCGTCAAGCCGAACGCCATGCCGAAAAATATTCGAATCAAGCTACGCTGGGCCGCTACATGGTCGACATGAAGCACAGCATGAACAACGCGCTCACCTCGTTGCTGGGAAATGCGGAACTTTTGCTACTCGAGCCCGGACAGCTTTCCACGCAATCGCTCTCTCAGATCAAGACCATTCACACCATGGCTTTGCGCATCAACGAGATCATGCAGCGATTCTCATCGCTCGCCAGCGAAATGCGGGTTGTTGAGACGCCTTCTC
>JBAVNY010000508.1:0-4259 GCA_049691535.1 Candidatus Acidiferrum sp. | reverse complement strand
GTGTTCCTCTGCTAATCAGCTACAACGGACGCATCGTCACTGGTTTTCAACTCCGCACGTCGTGTGTACGAAACAGCGGAAATATGGGCGCGGATGGAGACCCCCAACTTGCATTGAAGAAAGCCATCAATCGAGGGACGCAGCCAAATAGCAACGGATACCGTATCAATTATCTGGAAATTTACGAACCAGATGTGCTCGCAAACCAGATGCAGCCCATGCTCAGTTATGGCGCGTCGCTCTTCAAATGATGTCACTAATGGAAGTCCTGGGCGAGTATTACTGCCTTCACAGGCTGGCAGTTCTTAACGCTCCGAAAGCAGGGTTATATTGACCAAGGGAATTGCTCGGGGGGAATGATTGTGGGTAGCGAGTAAGAAGCAAAGAAAAACGCCATGCACGCTGCACTACTAAACATGTCCAATGGAGGAATCGGAAGTGCAAATGAGCAAGGGCTGGGCAGCTACCGCCTGAGTTGTCGGCTTCTCTAACGAGGTCAGCCGTTGCAAGAGCTTTTTTCTTGGGTGTTGGCCTCTTCGGGACACGCCCGTGCGATGTTTTCTAATTCATTGTCACTGCGATTGCTAGCCTGCACTGTGTTCACCCTTGCGCTCGGCTCTGTGTCGCTTCATCGTTGCGGTGCCGCCCACCAACCATCTCTTCGGTCACGACGGACCATGATGACTTATGCGAACTCCCTTCCCGCGAAGGGAGGCGGGTAGCCTAATCAACCGGACGGTGACCGTTCGCACCATTCCCGACTTCGAGCATCCCCGCACAGGCATCACCGCTTTGCTGCTTCTGTCCGCGACGACAGAATTCTTGGTAATCGATCTGATCGCGCAACATGATCCACAGGCGAATGCCCAGCTTGCGGGCTGCCGCCACGCGGGCTTTCCCCAACCCCTTCTGAACCAGTTTGCGGCGATAGAATCGCTGCAGCTCGGGATCGCGGCGCACCGCATGAGCGCCGGCCTCATTCCAAAGAAAGTGCAGCAACAGACTGGCGGATCGCTAAGGAAGACATCGGTGGCTAACGCTGTGACCGGGCGGAGTAGCTGTCGATTTTCCGTCTCCCGAACGACTATCTGATAACAGGACGAAACAAGGAGGAATGGATGAAATACATCTGTTTGGGATACCTCGAGCCGGGGACATTCGAAGGGATGACCGAGGACCAGCGACACGCCGTGCTCGACGAATGCTTTGCGCACAATGACCATCTGCGCGCCAACGGACATCTTGTCGCCGAAGTACCTCTTCAGCCTCCGGAGACCGCCGTGACCCTGTACTGGAAAAACGGCAAAGTCGCGACGATCGACGGCCCCTATGCGGAAACCAAGGAACAGCTCGGCGGACTTCAAATCCTTGAGGCGCGAGATCTCAATCACGCTATTCAGCTTGTCTCGCAGCTTCCAGGCTTTAAGCATGGACTTGGACCGATTGAGATACGGCCGGTTGTGGATTTGATCGAAATGATAAAGGAGAGCGAGCAGCGGCGACGAAAGGATACCTCGCGATGAGGGCGGCCACGAGGGAAAGCACGAGAGAAAAACGAGAGCGGCGCTATGGCGTACATGATGTCGTCGGTCAGATACGCCGATTTCGAAGGGGACCACAACGGACCTCATCTAATGCTCTTTACTCCCGCCAAGGACGGTAAAGATTGAGCCTGCCTTTTCGATCTTGCCGCGCGTTTACGTGTTCCCCAATCTTCACCAGTCCTTGGTAACCGCGCTTACCTCCCAAGTGGGATTATGAGCCACTTTTCCGACTTGCCAGGAGTTGACCGTCTGACGCGAAACAACTCGGCACTTCGTGCGTATAGTAGATTGCGGGTATTCGGAAAGAACGTCCTTTATGACCCGCAAGTGGCACGATTCCTCGAAAGGAGTTTCATGAACAAAAGACTCGGTTTTGTGTTTGTTGCATTGATGGCAGTTCCCGTTGCTCTGCTCGGGCAGGACAAACCACCGGTGCCGTCCGCTCCACCCGCGAACCCGATTACCGCCAGCGAAAAAGGTTTTTACTCGTTTGTGAGCGGCGCGGTCCTCGGTGCGGCGCAGAAAATGCCGGAAGAAAACTACTCCTTCAAGCCGGCACCGGAGGTTCGCACGTTTGGCCAGCTCGTTGGCCATGTGGCCGATGCTTCGTACATGTTCTGCTCGCAAGTCATAGGGGAAGCAAACCCAGCAAAGGACATCGAAAAAACCAAGACGTCAAAGGCGGACCTCGTGGCTGCGCTCAAGGACGGAGTGGCGTACTGCAATAAGGCATTCGACAGCATGACCGACGCAAAAGGCAGCCAGATGGTGAAATTCCACAACTTCGACATAGCGAAGCTGACGTTGTTCTCGATCAATACGGCGCACACGGATGAGCACTATGGGAACATGGTGACCTATCTTCGACTGAAGGGGATCGTTCCGCCGACAAGTGAAAACCAGTCCGCGCAGCCACCGAAGTAAGGGGCTCGAACACCTAACTCAGCGAACCGCCATGTCCCGGCAAACGCGCTTGCCGCCGAAGTGGGTATAGCCTCCACTTTCCGATTTTCCGATAGGACTTGGCAATGAATAGCGAACTAATTGGCATCTAGGCGTTCTTTGCCTTTCGTGAGAAACGGTCGTACTCTTGGCGCGTGTTTTTGTTCAACTGTTGGCGGCTCTCACCGTCCTGACATGCGCAAAGTGATTCTCAAGCTTCATCCGTTGGGTTGTACTCGGGGTTACAGGAATCATCGAAAGAAGAATCCTCCGATTCCCGTCACTTTTTCCATTTTTATGTGGTCACGACTGTGGGAGCGGCGCTGGGTTCGACGGGCGATTTGCGGCGGAGGATGGCAGCGGAGATTAGCGTAATGATCAGGCCGACGGGCAGGGGTTCCATAAAAGTGTAAGCCATGTTGACGAACGGGTTTTGGTACAGCTGCTGAGAGCGCTGTATCGCAGCGACCTTCGCGGCGGTGGTGGCCGGGTCAAGCCCGGCGGACTGGATCTTGTGAATCTGCGCGGCGAAGTAGCCGTCCATGAAGTGGGGCATGAAGTTGAAGTACAGAACCTCCCACATGGCCACGTAGCAGACCGTGGTGATGAGCGCGATCAGGATGCCGCAGGCGAAGGCCCGGCCGAAGGAGATTTGGCCGGCGAGGTTGTTGTCGCGGTAGCTGCGGATGCCGAAGTAGATCAGCAGGAACGACGCGACCATGATGGTGTAGCCGAGCGCCATGCTGTGCCCGGAGCCGATCTTGTCGGCGAGCAGCAGCGAGCCGCCCATCAGGACGGAGATCATGACGCCGGAGATGAGGCCAAAGGTGAGAACGGTTTTCTTCATTCGAAGCTCCTGGCTCTTGGTGAGCGTGAGAATGCGGCCACGATACGGTGCATCGAGGCCGGATGTCGTCATCCTTTTGGATGATTTTGCCGGAATGCACCGGAAATCATGCTTTCGGGTGACGCGCTCACGGCAGCAGCCCCAGTTCTTTGCCGCGCTGCACGGCTTGGGTGCGGCGCGCGGCTCCGAGCTTGTCGAAGGCGCGGGCACAGTGGGTCTTGACGGTGTTCTCGGAAACGAAAAGCTGCGTGGCGATCTCGCGATTGCTGAAGCCGCGCGCGACCAGCGTGAGGATTTCCAGCTCGCGTGCCGTGATACCCAGGGTCTGCTGCTGCGCCGCATTGGGAGCGAAGGGTTCGAGGGCGGGGGCTTCCGCGGGGACAAGCACTTCCCGCACCACCACCGTTTCGCGGATAGTTTCGCGACGCCGCGTGATCCGCAGGCCCAGCCAGATGCCGAAGGTCGCGAACAGGACGGCGACCAGCGCGCTGTACAGCTCCACGGAGTGCTCGATGACCACGAAGCGGTATTCGGTGTATTGCAGCGTGGCGATGAGCAGGCCACCGACCAGGCCGAAGATGAGCACGTGGCGCTTCATGATTCGTTCTGAAGAAGTATAACGGAGACAGCGAGGAAGTGGTTTCACCGCGCAAGAACCGTCCTCCAATATCCGTCACTTTTTCCATTTCCGTTCCCTCCAGCGATCCCATCGCGAACAGCAGTCCCTGCAAGGGAAGGGAAGACATTTGGCTGCGGGGATGCTTGAAGTCGGGAATGGTGCGAACGGTCACCACCCGGTTGATTAGGCTCCCGCCTCCCTTCGCGGGAAGGGAGTTCGCATAAGTCATCATGGTCCGTCGTAACCGAAGAGATGGTTGGTGGGCAGCACCGCAACGATGAAGCGACCACAGAGCCGAGCGCAAGGG
>JBAVNY010000507.1:0-3219 GCA_049691535.1 Candidatus Acidiferrum sp. | reverse complement strand
ATCTTGGTGCGTGTCTCGATCGAGGCGGAGGCAAGATGCGGGGCCAACACCACGTTTGGCCGCTTCAGGCCTGGGTGGATAAACGGCTCATTTTCGTACACGTCCAATGCCGCTCCGGCGATTTTCTTGGCTTCGAGCGCGGCGACCAGCGCAGCTTCGTCGACGACTGGGCCGCGCGATGTGTTGATGAGATAGGCCGTCGGCTTCATCCGATAAAACTTTGGTGCATCGAGGAGCGCTCGCGTCTCCGGCAGCAGCGGAACGTGCAGGCTGACGAAGTCCGATTCGGCGAGGAGCGTATTCAAGTCGCGATATTCCGCGTTCACGGATCTCTCGACCTCTTCTGCTGCCCGAACTGCGTCGGCGTACAACACCTTCATCTGAAATCCCGAGGCGCGACGAGCCACCGCGCGGCCAATCCTTCCAAATCCAACCAGACCCAACGTTTTTCCCCACACATCGGAGCCGCAAAGCTGATCGAGATTCCAGCCTTTCCAATTCCCAGAGCGCGCCAGTTGTTCGCCTTCGCCCAAGCGACGCGCCACAGCCATCAGCAGCGTCCAGGCAAAATCCGCGGTGGTTTCGTCTAGCACGCCGGGCGTATTGGTCGCCACCACGCCGCGCTTAGTGCACGCCTCGACGTCGATGTTGTCGTAACCCACCGCTACGTTGGCGGCGATGCGCAGCTTCGGCGCGCCACGCAGCAGTTCCTCATTCACCTTTTCGGTGAGTAGGCAAATTAGGCCTTCTTTATCCTTTACCCGGCGGGTCACTTCCTCGCGGGGCGGCCGTTCAGGCTGCGTCCAATATTCCACATCGCAGGCTGCATCCAGAATTTTGCGTGCGTCGGGAAACAGTGCGTGAGTGGCGTACACTCTTGGTCTCGGCATTCGATGTCCTTAGATGGAAGGCACTACACTAGCACAGCCGAACCGGCCGCAGACATCGGGGCATTGCCGCATAGCGCGAGTGTAACTATAGTGGCAAGGTGAGCGCCTTCGCCGAATCCACGATCGCTTCGCTTGCCGGTGAACTCAAGTCGTTGCTCGGTCCTTCTAACGTCCTCAGCCAAAAACAAGATCTGATGTTGTATGAATACGATGGGTCAGTGGAAAAGGGCCGGCCGGATGTGGTGGTCTTTCCGCACACAACCGAAGACGTGTCGCGCATCGTGAAGCTGGCCGCGAAATTTCAGGTGCCGGTCGTGGGACGCGGCGCTGGGACGGGTTTGTCTGGAGGTGCCTTGGCGCGCACTGGCGGGGTGATGATTGCGTTTGCGCGCATGAATCGGATATTGCGTGTGGATATCGAGACGCGACGTGCCGTAGTGCAACCGGGTGTTTTGAATCAGGACATCACGCGTGCCGCTGAACATGCAGGCCTTTATTTTGCGCCTGATCCCTCCAGCCAAAAGGCGTGCACCATTGGCGGCAACGTAGCGGAAAACGCCGGCGGGCCGCACACGCTCGCGTACGGCGTTACGTCCAATCACATCGCAGCGCTGGAGTTGGTTTTACCTGATGGCGCGATTATTCGCATCGGAGACGAGCATGGCGACGCACAAGGTTACGATCTTTGCGGACTGTTTGTGGGCAGTGAAGGCACGCTGGCGCTGATCACGGAAATCACGGTGAAGCTTTCGCGCAAGGCGGAAGCGGTGAAGACGCTGCTGGCGATTTTCGAAACGGTAGACGACGCGTCACAATCCGTGGCGGACATCACCGCGCGCGGGATTACACCGTCCGCTTGCGAAATGATTGATGGCTGGACCTTGCGGGTCATTGAGGACTACATCCAGGCTGGATTTCCACGCGACAGCGCCGCGGTGTTGCTGCTGGAAGTGGAAGGGCTACGCGAGGCGGTGACCGCGCAAGCGGCGGCCATCGATGAAGTGTGCCGCGAAAATCATGCGCGGGAAGTGCGTTTGGCGCGTGATGACGCGGAACGCGAACTGTTATGGAAAGGGCGAAAGAATGCTTTTGGCGCGCTGGGCAGGCTGGCTCCGAGCAACTATGTGCTCGATGGGGTTATCCCGCGATCGAAGTTGCCGCAGGCGCTGCGGCACATTCAGAAGATCGGCGAGAAGTATGGCTTCAAGATTGGCAATATTTTTCATGCAGGTGATGGCAATCTGCACCCCATTGTCATGTTTGACCCTCATGATACGCAGCAGTTTCAGAAAGCCATCGCGGCTTCCGAGAAGATTATTCGGTATTGTGTGGAACTCGGCGGAGCGCTGACCGGCGAACATGGCGTGGGCATGGAAAAGAGCGAGCTGATGCCGCTGCAGTTCAGCGATGCGGACTTTGATCTGATGCGCCGTGTGCACGATGCGTTTAATCCCGACTCTTCGCTGAATCCCGGGAAGATTTTCCCGTTGAGCAAAGGCTGCGGCGAAATACGCGCGGGCCAGCCGTTGCCAGTTGCAGGTATGGCGAAAATGACACGATGAGCGCGACAGCGAATCTGATGGCGCGGCTGGAATCGCTGCTGGGAGCGGATCGGGTGCTGCGCGCCGACGATGGATCGCCAGACTATGCGATCGACGGCATAGTTCCAGGCGCTGTTGTACGGCCTTCTTGCGCAGACGAAGTGGTCGAACTGGCGCGATTTGCAATTTCGGAAAAGCTCTCGCTAGTCCCGTGTGGTTCGCGGAGCAAGATTGATCTTGGGATGACTCCGGAACGCTACGACATCGCGGTGGACATGACTGGCTTGCAAAC
Source organism: Candidatus Acidiferrum sp. (assembly GCA_049691535.1). Taxonomy (GTDB): domain Bacteria; phylum Acidobacteriota; class Terriglobia; order Acidiferrales; family UBA7541; genus Acidiferrum. The sequence goes on along the minus strand of JBAVNY010000507.1, from coordinate 496 downwards.
GATCGCCCACTACGATGCGGGCGATCTCACGCTCGCTGTGGATGCCGGGATTTCACTGCGGCAATTGACGGAGTTCCTCGAAGTCAAAAAGCAGTTCCTGCCATTAGCGGTTCCTTGCTTTGAAACTTCAACAGTCGGGGGCACCGTGGTCTCCGGGATAGATTCGGCCTTACGTCAGCAATATGGCACGGCGCGGGACTTCCTGATTGGGGCGGAGTTTGTGGATGGCACCGGACAACTCTGCAAAAGCGGCGGCCGTGTGGTCAAAAATGTTACTGGATATGATCTGCACAAATTGCTGATCGGCTCGCTTGGGACCTTGGGCGTCATCACTCGGCTGAATTTTCGGACGTTTCCCATGCCGGAAGTTTCGCGCGGCCATCTGGCCAACTTCGTGTCGCTGGAGGGCGCACTGGCATATCGCCAGCGCTTGGAAGCGTCAGGATTGTCGTTGGCCAACTTGGAGATTCTCAGCCCGGAAGCGCTTTCGATACTA
>JBAVNY010000506.1:0-1857 GCA_049691535.1 Candidatus Acidiferrum sp. | reverse complement strand
AGGTTGCGGCGCTTGCAGGGTGACGGAATGGGTTTAGGAGTTCAAGAGTTGAGGAGTTCAGGAGTTGAAAGAAGCGAGAGTTCGGCGGGAGGAAAGTTGAGATGCCGGAGAAAAACTCCAGCATGGAATTGAAAATACTCCGGTGAGAAAAGAAGAGTCAATTTGCGCGGTTAGGACGGAATGTGAAGGGCGCACGTTCTCAGGCCACTGGGAGATCGAAGAGGGATCCATTCGACTGCGTTCCCCGGCCGCGCCGGAAAACGGAGCGGAAGAAAAAGGCCGGGTCACTCCGCTCAGGATGACGGGCCTGGGAAGGCGGTGGAAGATGGTGAGGTGAGTTGAGATGGGGAGGAAAACTCCACACGTGAAGGCGAAGGGTACCCGGGGACTACCCCGGCTTAGTGATTTTCTTTGCGTTTAATTCTCGCCACGATCCCTCCGCTCCGCACGCGGCGTGCTCCGGTCGGGATGACGATGTATCGTGCCCGTACGAGAGTCGGAGGTTAGGGTTTCTCGTTCCACCACCAGAGTGGGGGTAGGGGTTTTTGTTGCGGGTAGATTTGGTCCAGGGTGTTGCCGTCGAAGAGTTCGCCATTTTTCATTACGTATTGGATGGTGTTGGTGTTGTGAATGTCGTCGAGCGGGTTTTTATCGAGGACGACGAGGTCGGCGAGTTTGCCGGCTTCGATGGAGCCTAGGTCCTGCGCGAAGCCCATGGCTTCGGCGCCGCGAATCGTCGCCGAACGAAGCACATCCATGTTGGATGCGCCGCCAGAAGCGAGTGCCCACATTTCCCAGTGATAACCGATTCCTTGAAACTGGCCGTGACTGCCGATGCAGACGCGTCCGCCCGCTTTGATGATTTTGGCGTCTTGCGCGGCGAGGCGCGGAAAGGCGAGTTCGTCTTTGCGCGTCCAGATGCGGCGACGGCGGGTGTGATCGTCGACGATATTGTGAGGGATGAATCGCCGAACTTTTGGATCGTCGTGCACTTCGGTGTTTTCATAGAAATAATTTTCCGCCCACGGGCCGCCATACGCAACGATGAGAGTTGGCGTGTAGAAGATGCCGGAGCGCGACCAGAATTGAACGGTGTCGTCGAAGATCGGCGTGATGGGCAAGCTGTGTTCGTTGCCGCTGAAACCGTCGATGGCGTGGGTGAGATCGAGCTTCATGTCGAGAGCGCCCTCGGTGGTGGGCATGACGCCTTCTTTTTTGCAGGCCATCACCATCCACTGGCGTTGCTTGCGATTGCCGACCAGGTAGGACTTCAGATACGTGGTGCGATAAAACTGGCGATAACGGCGGACGACGTTGTCGGCATCTTCGAAGGATTGAAAACTGGTGTCAGGAAAAACGCCGGGGCCGGTGGAATAGGGACGCGGGCCGAGAATTTCACCGGTGTCGACGAGATCCTGATACGCGAACATATCGTTGGTGCCAGTTTGCGGATCGCGGCCGGCGGTGACGCCGTAGGCGAGATTGGCGAGGAAACTCCAATTTTGAAGATCGAGGACGCCGCGGCGAATTTCCGTCCAGTGCGGATGAATGTCAATGAAACCGGGGACGATGGTTTTGCCGGAGACGTCAATGACCTTGGCGTCGGAAGGAATGGACACGGAGCCGCGTTTGCCAACGGCGACAATGCGATTGTCCTTGATGACGACTTCGGAATCTTCGAGGATGTCGTCGCCATGCATGGTGATGACGCGAGCGCCGCGAAGAACAGCTTCACCGGAAGGCGTGTGGCGCGGGAATTGTAGATTAATAGTGATGACTTCGGGATTGAGTTTGGGGAGAAGCGATTTGTCGGAGGATTTCGAAGCGTCGTCGGGAGGTGCTGCGGCGGCGGGCGCG
>JBAVNY010000505.1:0-6277 GCA_049691535.1 Candidatus Acidiferrum sp. | reverse complement strand
GGCCGGTGCTTCGACGGTAGTTCCGGCCGGCAAATGTAGAGTCACGTGAGTGTCTACGTCGAGCGGCGTGCCTAATTCGATCTTTGGCGCGTTCGGTCCGGTTGCATTGCGCGATGGAGGATCGGGGACGCCAATCTGTGGCAGGAGAGCTGGAATCCGAATCGGGTTCTTTGTCCAATCCACAAATTTTGGCTGGGTGATCTCGTATTCCACGGTGAATGGATCCTTGGTTGATTTGGGATCCGAGGCGTTCACAGCGGTGATCTGGCCACGGAAGCCATCCGAGATGGCGAGCAAGTTGGCCACATCCTTCCAGCCCTCTTTTGGTGTTTGGTGAAAGGCCACGCGCAAGAGCAGTTCGTTATCTCCGCGGAGGGCGTACTTCACTTTTGCCGCCAGCGTTCCGGTGCTATCGATGGAGGCATCGACTCGCACTCCCTGAGTAGAAGGAAATGGCAGATTTTTTGGGATAGTTGTCCAAGGATCACCTGCGTCCTCTTCACGCAGTCCCGCTCGTAGCGCTCTCCGTCCCCGGAGGTCAGCAGGGATTGCGCCATAAGGGGCGACCTCCAGGGCTGGATCTAAATACACGGTGTTTTTACCTTCGGCATCGCTCATGAAAACGAGAATTCCATTTAAGAGTGACGGGCGGGGCAAGCTGGATTCGGGAGACTCAGCCTTCGTATAAAAAAGAAGGCCCGAGGATTTTGGAATCTTCTGCATCCTTTCTTGAACGAGCAGAATGTGAAGAAGCTTTGCTTTGTCCTGGGGACTCCCGTAGCCAGAAGACAATACTTGGTCTGCATCGCGGAAAGGACAAGCGGCGAGTTCCAGAGGCAGATCAACAGTTTCGATTTTGGTTGAGACGAGATTGTAAAGAGATTGTGCGGAAACGGGTTCGCTTGAGGCGCCCACTTTTTTCATCGATTCCGCCCAAATATTTGTGCCGAACGCTATCTGCATGCAATCCCAGATGCGTTTGTTCAATTGGCCCCAAGAAGAGAAAGTGGTCAGGACGACATCTGGCGCAGGCTCCTGGACGGATGCGTCTGCCTTGGGGTTGGTCCAGCTCTTCGGATTGATGTTCCAACGATAATTTGCGTGGTCGCCCGAATCGATAGTTTGGGCTTGCGGGAGATCCTGAGATGTTCGCATTTGCAATGAGTGTGACTTTGGCAGGCTGAGTTCGTAATGTTCTTCGAGGACTTGGCCGGAGCGGTCGAAGGTGTGTTCGAGCCAGAAGTCGGGAGCTAGGGGATGGTGAGTCGTGGTGGTGGTGACTCGATATTCGAGGGTGTCGCCTTCTTGCAGGCCGAGAATGCGAACGGATTTGACGCGCACGTCCTGGTAGGCTGGGAATTTTTCCACGGCGGGGTTGGGGGCGTCGGTAACGGCACTGGGTAAGAGTTCGGAGGTGCCGCCATTGGCATGACGAATGCGGATGAGGGGGATGTCTATTTGTTGAAAGGCGCGATTGTAATCGAAAGCGACGCGGGAGAATTGGCGAGCGCCTAAGATGTTGATGATTTTGACGATGGTGTGAACTTCTTTGCGGGAGTCGCCGTTGGCTTCGAATCGGATGTGGGTTTCGAGCAGTTGAATCTGGAAGGGAAGTTGCGGGCCTTCAGCAGGTTTTTCGGTCTGAGTGCCGTTTGCAGGCCTCTGTTGGGGGTTGTCTGCGGGCTTTTGTGCGGGCTCTTGCGCGAAGAGAGGGGAAGTGACGAACACGAGCAGGGAAGCGAAGAGGCGATGGCGCAATTTTCTGCGAGAAGTTGTCACTTTGGCAGTTTAGGTGCCGCCGCTAATAGCGTAAAGCGAAGGATGCGTGGCGCGTTTCGGGTGAGACACGGGGCAACTGAAGTAATGTTTGAGATTTGCCGCATTTGCATCGAGGGTGTCGCACCCTTCGACAGGCTCAGGGCAAGCTCTACGGCGCTCGGGGTTATCGCAGAATGTTTCCCAGACCTTACGGTCTGGGCTAACTTGTGCCGCGCCTCGGGCGCTGACTCTGGGGCGGATTCACCACGCGCGGTTGAATTAGCGATCGTAAAATCCGCAAATGTCTCATTGCGGTTCGACTGGCTGGCGCGATTAGGAGTGGAGGATTTTTTTGAGCATACTGACACAGGCTGGGCTGCGTCTAATGGCGTAGTAGAGTCGGAAGTTTAGGCAGAAGCTTCGTGAATTAACTAAGAAACTGCTAGAGGGCAATGATGAGAGATCGATGGTTGATTGCTGGCGTGGGATTGCTGGCGGCGAGTATTTGCGCGAATGCGAAAACGGATGTGGCGCCTAAGGGGCCGGAGGAAGACGGCACTAAGGCGGCGCTGGTGAAGATCGCCGGGGAAGGCACGATGGATTCGCACGCCTTCGGATATTTGACCGAGTTGAGCGATGAAATTGGCGGGCGCGTAACTGGTACACCTGCGGCGCAGAAGGCGGTGGACTGGGGCGTCGGCAAGATGAAGGCCATCGGCCTGCAGAATGTTCGCGCCGAGAAGTGGACGATGTGGAAGGGTTGGACGCGTGGCACGGCACAAGCGGAATTGACTTCGCCGGTGCGCCATACATTGACCGTCGATGCGATGGGCTGGACGGGGTCGACTGCGGCGGGCGGTGCTGAGGGCGAAGTGGTCACCGCCAATTTGTTCGACCTTGATGCTGAACTGAAAAACACGTCGCGTTTTCGCAGCAAGATTGTGATGATGAAGCCGGAAGGCGCGCCCAAGAAAAGTTTTTGGTTGATGTTCGCGCAATTTGGAGATTTCCTGAACGCGCTGCAAAAAGCCGGCGCGATTGCGGTCATTGGCGGGCAAGGCGGATTTAAGGCCGAAGGAATGCACCTGACGCACACGGGAATCCTCGGATTTGCAGCCGATTTCGCGATTCCAGTGGTGGATATGACCAACGAAGATCAGAGTCAACTGGAGCGGTTTCTGGCTGCGGGCAAATCGGTGCGGATGCGCATCAACGTACAAAATAAATTCACGGATGGGCCGGTGGAGAGCGCCAATGTTGTGGGAGAAATTATTGGCCGCGAACATCCCGAAGAAATTGTGGTGGTCGGCGCGCATCTGGACTCGTGGGATTTGAGTGAAGGGACTACGGATAACGGCACCGGCTCGACTAGTGTGCTGGGAGCTGCGGAAGCAATCGTAAAAAGCGGCGTGCGGCCGCGGCGGACGATTCGTTTTGTGCTGTTCACCGGGGAAGAGCAGGGATTGCTGGGATCGCTCGCTTACACCAAGCAGCATGCCAGTGAGATGAAAAATCACATTGGCGACGTGGTTTTGGACAACGGACAGGGGGCGATCAAGGAATTTCAGCTTGGTGGGCGCGACGATCTGACCGCGTCGCTCGAGCCGTTTGCGAAATCTCTCGGAAACATTCGTGAAATTAAGGTGAACGACAAGCTGGAATTCGGCACGGACACGGGGCCGTTTATTTTGGCGGGCTTGCCGGGCATCAATCTCGATCAGGATTCTCCGGATTATAAGTACACGCATCACTCTGCGGCAGATTCTCTGGAAGAAGTGAAGCCGGACATTTTGGCGCAGAACGCGACAATTATGGCTCTTACCGCCTACTGGCTTGCCGACCGGCCGGAACGGTTTGCCAGCCCGTGGCCCGCGGAAAAAAGCGCGAAGATGTTGCGGGATAAGGATCAATACGATATGCTGAATGCGTTCAAGCTTTGGCCCTTCGGGGATTTGGGTGCGGGGCCAAGAACAGCAGGTAACTAGCTGATACTGACCAGGTTAGTATAGTTTTGCGAAGTTTTGAGTAATCGGTTTGGGATGAGGCTGAGGGCGGGTTTTGTTGCGGCAGATGGGTGGTGAGCAGCCTAACTGCCACTCCCGCGATTTCCACAGAGTTTTCCTCGGGCTATTGTCCAAACAGATTTGACAGACTAATTTATCTTCTCTATACTCTATTGTTTGTCAGGGGTAATTTTACCCTAGCAGTACGGCCATCTCGGTAATGCAAGTGGGGGGATGGCTGGTTGGAAGGAATTCTTCAGTCCCGGAACAAGATCGATGGAATGGGACGGAAGAGCGGCCGGAATGGGGCGCCAGCCCCGAAAAGCCGAGTAAGCCTCTCCGATTCGAAACCGAGAGCTGATAGCTGTCTCTTGGATTGTGTGCGGAGTCTCTTGCTGGTCTCTCCGGATTCGCAGTAAACCTTTCAGCGTCATGGTGTGCTCTCGCGGAATTTTTGCGCGCAAGGCGAGAGTCTGAAAATTGTGTGCGCGAAGCGCGGCGGGCTCGAGCGAAGTTTGCGAGAAACGCCGAAGGAAAAAGAGGAAGACTGTGCCGACGTTTTCACAACTTGTACGCATGGGTCGCGAAGGAATTCAGACCAAGACGAAATCGCCCGCATTGATGGGCTGCCCGGAGCGCCGCGGAGTTTGCATTCGCGTGTACACACAGACGCCGAAGAAGCCGAACTCGGCACTGCGCAAAGTGGCTCGTGTGCGTCTGACGAATGCCGTGGAAGTCACTACGTACATTCCTGGCATCGGCCATAACTTGCAGGAACACTCCATCGTGCTGGTGCGCGGTGGCCGTGTGAAGGATCTGCCAGGCGTGCGGTACCACATCGTGCGCGGCACGCTGGACGCGGCTGGTGTGGAGAATCGCAAGCAGGGCCGCTCGAAGTATGGAGCGAAGCGTCCGAAGGCTGGCGCGGCAGGCAAGTAAGAGTTCAGCAGTAAAAGTTTCCGAAGGAGCGATGACAAGCAATGCCTCGTAAAGGAATAGTCAGCCGGCGCGTACAAGCGACCGATCCGGTGTACGGAAGCGATTTGGTAGAGAAGTTCATCTGCTCGATGATGTGGGAAGGCAAGAAGAGCACGGCGCAGCGGGTGTTCTATGGCGCGATGGATCAAATAGCCAAGAAGACCAATGATGATGCGCTGAAGATTTTCAAGAAGGCCATCGAGAATTTGAAGCCGCTGGTGGAAGTGAAGACGCGGCGTGTGGGTGGCGCGAACTACCAGGTTCCGGTGGAAGTGAATCCGTTCCGCCGGCAATCGCTGGCGATTCGCTGGCTGTTGCAGTATTCGCGGGAACGCGCGGGCAAGACGATGATCGACAAGCTCGCGGATGAATTGATTGACGCAGCCAATGCACGCGGCGGCGCGGTGAAGAAGAAGGAAGACGTGCACCGCATGGCGGAAGCGAACAAGGCGTTCGCGCATTACCGCTGGTAATAGAAAAGAATTGGAGTCGTTGTGAGTGAAACGGTAACAGCAGGCACAGGGGAGAAGAGAGCTTTTCAAGCTATGAGCCGGGTATTCAAACTCGAAGATACGCGCAACATCGGAATTATGGCGCACATCGACGCGGGGAAAACCACGTCGACGGAGCGCATCCTGTTCTATACGGGTGTCACTTACAAGATCGGTTCCGTGGACGAAGGAACCGCCACGATGGACTGGATGGAGCAGGAGCGCGAGCGAGGCATCACGATTACCAGCGCGGCGACGACTGCCAGTTGGACTCGTTTTGACAAGAAATATCGCGTGAATATTATTGATACCCCGGGTCATGTGGACTTCACGGTGGAAGTGGAACGTTCCCTGCGTGTGCTCGACGGCGCGGTTTGCGTATTCGACTCCGTAGCCGGCGTGCAACCGCAATCGGAAACGGTGTGGCGTCAGGCTGACAAGTATCGCGTGCCACGTATTTGCTTTGTGAACAAGATGGATCGTATGGGCGCGGACTTTGATCACGTAATCCGCACCATTCGCCAGCGTTTGGGCGCTCATCCGGTGCCACTGCAGTTCCCGCTAGGCCGCGAAGACAATTTCATCGGGATTATCGATTTCATCGAGCAGAAGGTGATTGTGTGGCTCGAAGAAACTCTGGGCGCGAAGTTTGAAATTTTTGACGTGGAAAAATTGTGGGATAAGGCGTTCGTGGATTCGCGTCCCGACGTTGCCGCCGCCCTTAAAGGCTCGGCCATCGACAAGGCTTTCTATGACGAACATCGCAACAAGACCGTCGAATACATCGCCGAACACGATGATTCCGTCCTCGACAAGTACTTGACTGAAGGAACCCTGTCCATCGACGAAATGCGCAAGTCGATTCGTAAGTCGACGCTGGCGCTAAAAATCGTTCCGGTGCTGGCTGGTTCGGCGTTTAAGAACAAGGGCATTCAGCCGTTGCTCGACGCGGTTATCGATTATCTACCTTCTCCTCTGGATGTGCCGCCGCTCGAAGGCACCAATCCGGAAACGGAAGAAGTAGAACTACGCCGCGCTGCCGACGAT
>JBAVNY010000504.1:0-3545 GCA_049691535.1 Candidatus Acidiferrum sp. | reverse complement strand
TGCTACCCGCACCAGCCTCGCCACTGTCCCATCTAGTTCGTCAAGCTCGCGCGCGTCCAGCAGGCCCGTTTCCCAGATATGCCCCATCACCATCCGGAATCGTGATTCCATCAGCAGTTCGCCAATCAGCAACACTGGAATGGCAATCAATAATCGCGAGTACACGCGATAATCAGTCAACAAAGAGAACAGGCCCGCCCGGTTCACAACTGTCGTAATCAAAACCAGCGGCAGCCACGCCACCGCAACAAAAATCACGATGCGCCGTCCCAGGTTCCAATGATTCGGCCTCACCAGCCCTAAACCTTGCTGCAGCCGGTAAAACAGCCCTCCGCGCACCAGCGAAACGTCAACCGCAGCTGTAGCACTCGCCTGTCGCGTGGAGGTATCCATAGTCGGTGAATTTCCGCGAGACCAGTCCAGGTCACTCGCCCTTTCGTTCAGCTCACTCTGCTGGCGCTGTTACCGCCCGGAACGCTACACGCCTTGCTGCAGATTTCATGTTTGCCTCGAGGAACTCGATTGGACCACGGGGAAGTAGGAGGTGGGCGTGCCTCTGGCGCGATGCTCTCCGGCCCATACTGCTACCGTCAACCCGCCGCTGTAATTGTCAAAACTACCAAGGTCCCATGGTCACCTGCAAAGAAGCGCAGCGCCTGGCCAATCTGTAGCGCCGGCTGCCAGCCGGCCCAAGAAAATGATACCGAGTCGCCCTGTGGCACAGCCATTCCTGGCTGTGCGCCGGGTGACCCATACGCCGTACTCGCGTGTGGATTCTCTGTCATTCCGGCCGGAGCGTCGCCATCGTGGCAATATTCCAAAAGCTCCACAAAATAAACTGAACGCGCGCATCCACCCTGCCGGGTGCCAAACTCTTCGCGCTCGCCACAATGTCGTTTTGATCGAAAGGGAATTGCTCTGACCGGCACAATCAAAGACCAACTACGCCCTGGCTTCGCTCGCCTTGCCAGCCAGCGGCACCTCGCCCACAATTTCCGTTCCTCGCCTCAACTCCGACGTCACCACCAGCGTTCCTCCCACCAACCGGATCCGTTCCTGCATCCCCACCAACCCGATTCCCGTGGCCGGTCCCACGCCCGCCGTGTTGAACCCCTTGCCCTCATCTCGTATCCGCAAACTTACACTGCTGTCGTTCACCACCACTTCCACCTGCGCGCTCTGCGCCTCGCTATGTTTGATCACGTTTCGTAGCGACTCTTGCGCCACTCGAAATAGGCACAATGCCACATCACTCGGAATCTTTACCGGCTGGCACTCCTCCGAGAATTGCACTTCAATTTTGTATTTCTTGCTGATTTCTTTGCACAACCCGCTCAGTGCCGACACCAGCCCCACATGCTGCAGCCTGCTCGAGTGCAACTCGTGCGACAGCGAATGGATGTCCATCGATAATTCCTTGATCCCCTTCAGCATCACTTCCACCCTGCCCCGTTCCTCGAGGTCCGAGGCCGGCAGCACCTTCCATAGCTGTCCCAGGCCTACTCCGAGCAATGCCAACCTCTGGCTGAAATCGTCGTGCAACTCCCGTGCGATGCGCGCCCGCTCTTCCTCCTGCGCCTGAATCAGTCGCCCGCTCAAACCTTTCAACGACTCCGCCGCCGACTTGCGCTCCGTCACATCCACGCACGACCCGATATACCCGCAAAAATCTCCGTCCGTTTCAAATCGCGGCACCCCATAATCCACCACCCACCGGTAGTTCCCGTCGTATCGGCGCAGCCGGTATTCCATTTCAAACCCAACTCGTGCATCAAACGAACTCGAATACACTTCCATGCACCGCTGCGCATCTTCCGGATGCACGCCGGAACACCATCCCACTCCGAGTTCTTGTTCAATCGATCGGCCGGTGAAGTCCAGCCACCCCTTATTGAAAAATGTGCATAGCTTGTCTGTCCCAGACATCCAGATCAACACCGGCGCCGTGTCCGCCACCAACCGGAACCGTTTTTCGCTCTCCCGCAGCACCCGCTCGTCGTGCTTACGTTCCTCCACCAGTGTTGCCAGAATCATGAACGGCACTGCCGTCGCCAACAAAAATAATTGCAACCACAACACGCTATGCAGCGGGTCAATATCCGTAAACGGCCCGCGTCCGTGCGCCGCTCCCCACACCGATAAAAACGCTACGACACTCGCCGCTGTCCCCGCGCCCGCCGATCCAAATCGCAGCGCCGACCACAGCAGGAACGGCACCAGAAAATAAAATAACGCCGGGTTGTTTCGGCCCCAGTGCGACACGAACACTAAATAACCGAGACTCAACGTCGCCGCCAGCAGCGTCACAGCTTCCACGTAATACTCTCGCCCCGCTTTTCGCCATTCCCCAGCATGATCGATCCATCCCAAAATTGCCGGCAGGATCGTGAAAAATGCTATGGCTTCGGAAAGAAACGATATTCGCCAACTCGTCCAATAATTGTTGCGTGCAGACATCGCACCAAAAATCGCTCCCGCCGCCGGCGCTAAAATTCCCCCGGAGAACGCATATTTCGCCAGCGCCTTCATGCTGTTTAGCTTCGGCACCCCCGCAAAGCAATACCGCAGACCGAACGCCGCGATCAAAATTTCCACCGTGTCCGCCACGCTCAGCAGCAGGATCGACTGAATCGGCACCTTGGCTTGCAGGTTGTACACCGCAAACGCCGCGAGCACGGCCACCAGAATTAACGGCCAACTTCTCCGTGGCATAAACAGAAGCACGCACACCACCAGCACGTTCGCGGGCCACAGCGGCCATTCCGCTTGCGGAAGTATTTCCAGTGTTCCGCCCAGCAGCGCCGCAGCGTACGACATCACCCCCACCAGGCACGCCACCGCCACCATCCGGGATTGCCACCCCAGATCCACTCCTGTCCACCGGTCCTGTTGGTTGATTTCCATCGGGCGGTTGCTGCTTATCTAGGCGTTCATCCAAACTTAAGTCACTCCCTGATCATCATAAAGCCTTGACCAAGTTCTCCAATACCACAGCCAGGGGAACCCGAGCAAGAATTACCGGCGAAGCGGCAGTAGCCACCGCTCCCGCCAGTGTGTACAGCGCCCCGTGTGAGCAGGGAACGCGCTCATTTGTTCAATCATCTCGTAACTATGGCTAAAATTCGCCTGCGTGCATGCCCACTTCAATTCAAATCATCGTCCTTGTAATACTTTGTGCCTGTCGCTGAAATGTCCGCAGCCAATCCCTTGTCCGTCAGTTGATACATCCACACTCCGTCCGATACCGACACCGCCCCGGCCATCGCCGCCCCCTTGTCCCCGTTCTTAGCCGCCGCTGTTGTTTGTCCACCAAACTCCCAACCAGAATTGACGAAATCCTCCAGCGCCTTTTTGTTGTCGAACACAAAAATCACTCGAAACTTTTCAACGCCCACTCCCAATCCTGCTTGTACTTCCAGCATCTTCATAAACGTCTCGTGCTTTGTGTGATTGTTTACCGCGAGCCCTTTTCCGTTTCCTGATCAGGCGAACAGAATCTTCACTCCCAGGTCGCTGAACACCGCGTAGCCTGCCGCACGCCGCAT
>JBAVNY010000503.1:0-4088 GCA_049691535.1 Candidatus Acidiferrum sp. | reverse complement strand
AGCGGCCAAACCGAGCCGTAGTGGTAGCCACCGCCGCTGAATTTCTGCGACTTCGACGAGATGATCCGCATGCCCCAGTCAGTCTGGTGTTCCGGGGCCGCCAGCTGCGAAATCATGTCTTGCGCATGTGCGCCGTTCAGCAGACCAAACCACATCGGAACCGTGGCCAGGACTGTCGGCTCATCGATTGGATGATTTTGCTGGTCCAGCGCGAACGCAAACCGTTTCGCATCAGGCAGCCAGAACGCCTCGTGCATTTGTTGGTCTTGCTGCTCGAAAGTGTTCGCCAGGTCGGCGCTGAATTCCTCTTTTCCGGTCAAGTGAGCCAAATTGCCAAGGGCACGCAGCGCTTCAATGCCTAGGGCCGTCTGGTACAACTCCGTCTTTACCGGCAGCAGCGGACCGCCTTCCACCCAGCCGTGCCCGATGCCTTGGTTCTTGGGGAAGCCACGCTCGTCATAGGTGGAGCGCAGAAAATCGTACGCCTTTTGCAGGCTTGCCCACTTCTCTTTCGCATACGCAACGTCGCCGCTCTTCACTACGTAGTCGTTCGCCGCGATGATGTACAGCGGCGTGGCATCCGCGGACGCGTAGGGATACGGGTAGTCGGTCAGCCAATTCACAAAACTCGCGCCTTGCGAGATCTCGTGCGGAATCTTGCCGTCCTCGCGCTGATATTTGCTGATGAAATCCAGCCCCACACGTGTGGTGGCAAAATCGCCTTCGGAATTCAGCGCTAGCGAACTCCAATAAGAATCGCGGCCAAAGAACCAGGCGAATCCGGGACGTTCGCTTTCACCCGATGTGCGGTATCCGGCGACCAGACCCGTTCCGAGGAACGGGTTGGTAACCAGGCCTTGGACCGTGCTGATGCGAGCCCAGTCGTAGGCCGCCTGAAGCTGCTTGTCGGGAAGGCTCAGGCTCACAGTGCGCGCGAGATAGTCGGAATAATACTGCGCGGACTCGCGCAACAAGTTTGGATAGGAGGCAACAAGTCTCTGGTATGTTTGCTCTGCGGCCGTGCGCCCTTCCATCGAACCGGCAATCGCGATGATCTTGGTCTGTTTACCCTTCTCGGTGACTCCCAAGCGAAAAGAACTTTCCCGCGATTGCGAATAGTTGCTCTGATATTCCTCGCCGGGTTGCGTGGCGGTGGGCGAGCCAACTATCGCCGCGAATTTTTTCCGCTCCTCGCCTAGATAAAATGACTTTTGCTCGGGCAGCCATTCGACGTAGGTAGCACCGATGGCCGCGGGCCACTCCAATTGAAAATCCCGGCGGAAGAAAGCTTCGATCTCGAGCGGTTGCTCGGTTTCGACTTCAAGAACTATGAACGCACCCGGCTCCTTGACCGGCACACAGAACGTCTCGCGGACCCGGAAGGTATCTCCGGCGTACACGATGGTCGCAGATTCGGGGTGAACGGTTACCGTCCGGGCCAGTGTCTCCGCTGGCAGCGTGCGTCCTTCGGTGTGGAATTCAAGATGAAAGCCGCGGAAAATTTTCAGCGGGTAGACCCACGCCTCCATCTGTCCGGCTTCGTTGCCAAGCAGGCTGGCACGTGTTCCGGTAACGGACAGAAATTCCCACGGCCGCGCCGGCCGCGAGAGCTCCAGGATCTGCTGGTTTGTTGGCGGGTCTTGTCCCTGCAACGGCGCAACAGCAATTCCTAAACACACAAAGATCGCAGCGTAGCAGCCGATTTGCCGCACGGCGTGCAACCGACCTGGCCGTCGCAAACTGCGCAAAAAAATGCCTAGTAGCCGTTGCATGTGGATGCCTTTGGATCGGGCGATGCTTGCATTGCCATGTCCGCCTTACTATAAAGGACAGCGTTGGTTTTTAGCAGCACACTCGCACGGAAAAGGTACTCTCTTTGGCATTCGCTCGGCGCACATTTCTCAAATCCCTGTCCCGCACCGCGCTAATTCTCCCGGTCGAGAAAATTCTGAGAATCTTTACTTCAGAAATCGCGCTGGCCTCGCCTTCTGCCAAATTAGAAACCACTTCGACGATTCCTCAAACCGCAGGTCGTGATCTAGGCGTGACATTCGTGAATGTCGCTGGCGAATCCGGACTGAATACAAAAACAATCTTTGGCGGCGAACACAAAAATGAGTATCTGCTCGAGACCACCGGCTGCGGCGTCGCGTTCTACGATTACGATCACGATGGCTGGCTGGATATTTTCCTGGTGAACGGCACGCGGCTGGAAGGCTTTACGTCCGGCCAGGAACCTACCTCACGACTATTCAAAAATAATCGCGATGGCACTTTCACGGATGTCACGGTGAAAGCCGGGCTAGTTCACTCCGGCTGGGGGCAAGCGGTGTGCGTCGGCGACTATGACAACGACGGCTTCGACGACCTGTTCGTCACCTATTTTGGCAAAAACGTGCTGTACCACAACAACGGCGATGGCACATTCACCGACATCAGCGAAAAAGCGGGTGTGGCCGGAACCGGCAAACGCTGGAACACCGGCTGCACCTTTGTGGATTACGATCGCGACGGCCATCTCGATTTATTCGTCGCCAATTATATTGATATGGATTTGAGGACTGCCCCGGTGCCAGAGTCGGGCCCGTGTTTGTACAAGGGCGTGATGGTGGCGTGTGGTCCGCCAGGGCTGAACGGCGGGAAAAATATCCTGTATCACAACAACGGTGATGGCACGTTTACTGACGTCAGCGAAAAAGCGGGAATCTTCAGCGCCAACGGTACATATGGACTTGGTGTGCTGGCCGCTGATCTGGACAACGACGGCTGGCCCGATATTTACGTGGCCGACGATTCCACCGCCAGCGCCCTTTATCAGAACAAGAAGGACGGCACGTTCGTCGACATCGCCACCGAAGCGGGCTGTGCCCTGAGCGCCGACGGGAAACCGCAAGCAGGCATGGGTATCGCGACCGCCGACTACGATCTCGACGGCAACCTCGATCTGGTAAAGACAAATTTCGCTGGCGATACTCCATCGCTGTATCACAACCAGGGCGGCGCCACCTTCGAAGACACCACCTATCAGGCCGGGCTCGGCAAGCACACGCAATTTCTGGGTTGGGGCTGCGGCTTCTTCGATATGGACAACGATGGCTGGCCCGACATTCTGATCTGCAATGGCCACGTGTATCCAGAAGTGGAGCAGCTCAAAACCGAAGCAGGCTATGCGCAACGCAAGCTGCTATACAAAAATCTCCGCGATGGACGGTTCGACGATGTTTCGTTCGACGCGGGCCCCGGCATCTCTACGCCCAGTCCATCGCGCGGCTGCGCTTTCGGCGACTTCGACAATGATGGCGACATCGATGTGGTGGTAAACACCGTCAACGATTATCCCCAACTGCTGCGCTGCGATTCGCGTACCGGAAACAACTGGCTAAAGGTAAGACTCGTTGGCACCAAATCCAATCGCAGTGCGATCGGCGCGCGCTTGAAATGCGTGACACATCCCGCTGACGAGAAGGCTCCGCACTCGCAAATCGACGAGGTACGAAGTTGCAGCGGATATTTCTCGGTCAGCGACCTGCGCGTGCACTTCGGGTTGGGCAAGGCGGAAAAGGTCGAACTGCTGGAGATCCGCTGGCCCAGTGGCCTGGTCGAGACGTTAAAGGACATCAGGCCAAACCAGCTCATTCACGTCAAAGAAGGGCAAGGCATCGTCCAATCGCAGCCATTCGGCCCACAAAAACCGCCCAGCAGCAAAAAATAGCGTTTCTTCCAATCAGAGACGCCAGGGCCGCAAGGCCTCACGGGGGGCGCGCGGGGCCAGGCCCTCCCTTATGGGGGTCGAACAAGTTCCGCCCAATGAGAAGACAAAATGGGGGCAAGTAGCGTCTAACCGTGCGTGTGGACTCTTGCCACTGGCAGGAGGACTTGGCGAGCCTGTACAAATCTTTTAATTCCCATGATTTGGACCTACAATAGCGGTGTCGATGGCTGACAGAGTCCTGCGGAGGGACTCCCGTCCAGCCGCAAGCCTGCAGAAGACATCGTTGGCCAGCCAGCCGGGCACTCCCACGAAACATTTGGCCTGGCAAAGGCGTATTAACGTTAGGCATCGAGCGAAAACTCTAGAGCAGTAGTAC
>JBAVNY010000502.1:0-6016 GCA_049691535.1 Candidatus Acidiferrum sp. | reverse complement strand
CTGCTGGTGGTGGGAAGTACCTGGGCAATTCAACTACATCGCGCGGAGCAAGCGAGGCGGATGAGCACACAACAGGCAGAAGGCTTGTTTGATACCGGGCCAAGCGGGCAGTCGAGCGACGAGGGAATAGCTATATTCAGCAGTGCAGAGGCGCGTCCATGACGCCAGAGACCCGGCAGAAAGCGGCGCTATGGCTGGCGCTGGTATTTATTGTGGGGCTAGCGACCGGAGGGGTGTTCGGGTATAGCTTCGCGCATAAGAGCTATGCGGCGAGCAGAGCAGAGCATCAGATGAGTGATGCGGAGAAGCGCGCGCAAAAGGTCGCCGAAATGACGGCGGCGGTTGGATTGACGCCGGAACAAGCGCAGAAGGCGGACGCGACCATTGCGGACTCACAAGCGCAGATTAAAAGCACGCGGGACAAAACGAACGCGGACGTGGATGCGGTACGCAAAGCTGGCCGGGAACACATTCGGTCGTTTTTGACAGCGGACCAGGTACCTAAATTTGACGAATTTGTGCGGAAGATTGATGAAGAGCGGAAGAAGCAGGGGATGCAAGGAATTCATTAAAAGTGAATGGCGAAAGCGGAGTGAAGTAAAAGTTTCCTTCCTGGCTTGATTCACTCAACAAGTGACAGGGTAGATGTGTCGGGGACGGGTGTGTCTGGACGGCGCCCGGCCGACGCTTAGTTCCTCGTGTGTAGGTGTGCCATAGAAACGGCACTGTTGGCGTGTTGACTTGAGTTTCGAAAAAGGCCCGGCGATTACCGTTTTGTGCGGCTGAGAGTACAGGTTTTTCCCTGAGAATCTGATCGTGGCGGCATGACATACTTTCGCTATCTGTCCAGGATGCGAATACAAAATGATCATGTCTATTTTCGTGCGAATGAGGTGTGTGCTCTTGATGATTGCGGTTGTGGGAGCAATGGTGGGGTGCGCGGCGCGGCATGACACGACGCGGCCTACGCCAAAGGAAATCGCGGCTGCGGAGAAGACGGATGTGCCGGGGATTAAAGAATTCGGAAAGATTACTGAATACATCTATCGCGGAGCACAGCCGAAGACGGAAGGGATCGACGAATTGAAGAAACTAGGCATCGATACGATTGTGGATTTGCGCGGGGAGCGACGCGGTTTGATGAAGAAAGAACGCGCGCACGCGGAAGAATTGGGAATGCGGCTGGTGAACATTCCGGGATATGGATGGGCCTCGCCGAAGGATGAACAGATGGCGCAGTTTTTTGAGCTGGCGAGTGAGCAGCCGAGGCGGAAGATTTTTGTACATTGCTGGCTGGGCGGAGATCGTGACGGGTTGTTCATTGCGGCGTACCGGATCGCGTTTGACGGGTGGACGCCGGAGCAGGCGCTGCAGGAGATGCGGGCGTTTCATTTTAATGAGTTTTGGCATCGGAACATGCGCACGTGGGTCGAGAAGTTCCCGGAGAGATTGGCGAAGGCTCCGGAGTTGGCGCCTTATCGAAATAGGGAGAAGAGGGACGAGAAGATGGTGGGGAGTGGGAGTTCGGGAGGGCAATGAGGCGGCGCCTGGCTAAAGCCAGGGCCCCTACATAAGCGTTCTACATGACTGGGGTGGGGGCGCGGGAGTTGCGGCGCCTACGGCGGTTGGGGCGGCCCAGGTGATGCGTTGAGGGATGAAGTCGGTTACCGCATCGGAGTGTGCAGTGAGGCTTCGAAGCGGTAGCAGCCGCTGCCTTCCTTTTCTTTTGAGAGCATGGGAAGGATTTCGGGAGATTTGATTTCGCTGCTGGCATCGACGCGGCCGGAAAGAATTTGTACGGAGACGTCTTCGGGAGTGAGGGAGTCGAGGAAAACCCGGGCGGAAATTTGGACTTGATCGCCGAGCGGAATTTCACCGACGTCGTTGGAGACGGAGCGTACCTCGATGCGCGGCCAAGCGGAGTCAATGCGGGCGCGCCACGCGGCGAGATTGCGGGAGAGCGCGGCATAGTCGGATTGGAGTCGAGCATTGCGGCGATGGGTGGAGAGATAGTGTTCGCCAGCGTACTGCATAACCATGCGTTGCATGTTGAATTCCGGACAGAGATGAATGATGGATGTTTTCATGCGATCAATCCACTTGCGCGGCAGTCCATCGGCGCGTGGTTCGTAAAAGGCCGGAACGATTTCGCGTTCGAGTAATTCCTAGAGAGTCTTCGGCTTCAATTTGCTCCTGGTGGCCGGGATCCGTGTAGGACTCACCCTTGCCAATGGCCAAGTCGACTTCCGCGCCGGCGTCGAGACCGATCTGCCAGGCTTCATCCCACCAACCATCCAGAGTGCTGACATTTAAGACGCCGTTGGCTTGCGCTTTCATGCCGCTGGTGCCGCTGGCTTCCTGCGGGCGAAGAGGCGTGTTGAGCCAGACGTCGCAGCCCTGGACCAGGTAGCGAGCGATGGTGACGTCGTAGCCTTTGAGGAAGACCAGTTTGCGACGAAATTCGGGGCGAGCAGCAAGATCGATGATTGCTTCGATGAGTTGCTTACCGTGATCATCGCGAGGATGGGCTTTGCCAGCGTCGGTCGGGATGACAGCGAGAATAGCGGATCGGCTGTCAGGGCAAGCCGGCGCTACAGGGCGGGGTGGGAATGGCGTGAGTTTGAAGAGGCCACCTGAAGGTGGCCGCGACAGGGCGCGGTCTGCGGGGGCGAGTTAGGGGTTAGGTTGACGGTGGTTGGTCGGGTTTGGGTTTGTGGTCTTGGCGTTCTTTGCGTTTGGATTCGATTTCTTTGGGAGATGGGGGAAATCTTTCGAAGGCCTTGTCGAAGTCTTGGTTGGCTTTTTTCCAGTCTTTGTCGATGTTGGAAAGTTGGCGGATTAGGAAGAGGCGCCAGACTAAATCTTTTTTGTGAGGATCGATTAAGTCGAGGAGCAGAGTGGCTTCGCGTTTACTGCTGGCGGTGACGGTGTAGTACAGCCAGCCCCAGTAGGAGCCGATGTATGGTCCGTAGGGCCCCCAGTTGCCGGTGGCGGCGATGTTGACTTGGGAAGAGGAATTGGCCCAGTAGCGGACGACGAGATCGGGATTTTGATCGGCGGTTACTTCGCGAAGGCCTTTCCCGGTGAGTTCGCGAGTGACGGCGCGATGAACGCGGTTGTTGATGAGGTCGGGATTGAGTTGGAGCGCGACAAGATTTTCGACGCCACCGATGTAGGCGAAGGTTTTGTATTGGGAGAAGTCGAGTTCGGGATTGAAGTCGACTTGGACTTTGGCGTGGGCGGAGGCGGCGAGGAATGTTGCCAGGAAGAACCACACAAAGAGTTTTGGGATGCGGTGCGCTTTGGGCATGCGTGGGACCTCGGATGATAGTTGGGATTAAGTGGGAGTAGTGTAATCGGTGTTGAAGGGTTTGGCGAGGGAGTGGAAGTGTTGGGAGTGGAAGTGTTGCCGTGATCCCTCCGCTGCGCGTCGCAAGCGGGATGACGGCGTGGGCCGAGGCGAGCAAGATGCAGCGATCGAAGAGGGATCCATTCGACTGCGTTCCCCGGCCGCGCGAGAAGGCGGCGCGGAGGAAAAAGGCCGGGTCACTCCGCTCAGGATGACGGACCGAGCCATGGGGGTGGAAGCCCTTCGAGACTCAAGGCAAGCCGGCGCCACAGGTTGGGGAGTTGATTTGAAGTTACCTTGTGCCGGCTGGCAGCCGGCGCTACAGACTGTTGGGAAATTATTGGGGGAGGTGGCGGAGGAGTTGCTGGAAGGTGGGGTCTTGGCGTAACGGAGTGAAGGCGGGGTTGGAGTTGATGGCGGCTGCGTCGTGGAAGCCCAGATCGAAGGCGTGTTGGAGAGTGGCGAGGGCTTTGGATTTGTCGCCGGCACCGGCGTAGTAGGAGCTGAGCCAGTAGGTGTCGATCATACTTTTTGGAGTGCCGCGTTTGAGGATCATGGCAATGGCTTCGGTGAATTTCCCTTGTGCGGCGAGGGCTTGCGAGCGGCCGAGATCCGCGGCGTTATCGTTTCCACTAATTTCCGCACAGCGATCGAAAGCAGTCATGGCATCGGCGAAGCGTCCCTGGAGAATCAGGGCGCGGCCCAGGTGATATTGCGCGTAACTGATAGCAGGATTAAGGCGAATGGCTTCGCGCGCAGCCTTTTCCGATTCGATGGGGTCGGGAGGATTCTGGTAGGCGAGTGCCCAGGCCAAGAGATCCCAAGCGAGCGCGTTATCGGGTTCTTCCTGAACAGCGATACGAGCTTCGCGTACGGCATCCTCGTATTTGTAGTTTTCTCCATAGAAACGGGCCATGGCCACGTGGGCCTCGGGAAGCTGCGGATCGATGGCCAAAGCGCGCCTGGCGAGTTCTTCGGCACGTTTCTGGTGAGCGGGATTGGGATCGACGTCGCGATAGTAGTAACCCTCGACGTGGGAGAGCCCGGCGAGCGCGGGAGCGTAGTTGGGGTCGAGTTTCAATGCGGCTTCGAAATGTTTGCGGGCGGCTTCGAGCGACGCGGCCTGATCTTCACGAGAGAGAAGGGCACGGCCAAGCAGAAATTCCTGATAGGCCTGCGGATTTTGCGTGTAACGGCGCTTGACGGCTTCTTCTTCCTGCGGTGTGAGATGGAGATTGAGAGCTTCGGCGATTTTCAGCGCGGCTTGTTCCTGAAGAGAAAATACATTTTGCATGTCGCCGGTGAAATCGTCGGCCCAGGTTTGAAAGCCGGTGGTGGAATCGATGAGTTGGACGTTGATGCGGACTTGATTGCCGGCTTTGCGGACGCTGCCTTCGAGGAGATAACGGACGCCGAGTTGATGGCCAATATCGGCGGGAGATTTATCGGCGATTTTGAGATTGGCGGTGGCGGCGCGGGGCGCCACGTCGACACCTTTAATTTTGGAGAGCTTGGTGGAGATTTCGTCGGCCATGCCATCGGTGAAGGCGGCGCTGTCGGATTCGGTGCTGAGATTTTGCAGTGGAAGGACGGCGATGGAAGGACGCGCGGCGGACGCGGTGGCGGCGGAATTTCTGTTGCGGAAAAAGAAAATGGCGGCGAGGAGGAGTAGTGCGGCTATTACGATGGCGGCGCCATAGAGAATGCGGCGATTGGCGGGAGTTGTTGCGGGCGCGGCGATGGTTACGGCGGAAGGCGGCGCGGAGGTCGTAGCGATGGGCTGGCGGCCACTGGAAATCTTGGCGGAAGACGCGGAAGGAGATTGCGACTCGACGAGATCGGCAATGGGCTGCTGAATGGCGGAGCGGCCGGAAGACTCGCGGCGGAGACGCTTGAGATCGGCGCGCAATTCGGCGGCGGACTGGCAGCGGAGATCGCGATCTTTTTCGAGAGCTTTGCTGATGATGCGATCGAGTTCGGCGGGGATTTCTGGATTGAAGCGCGCGGAGGGTAGCGGGGCGCGGCGAAGAATGCCGTCGAAGATGGCGGCGGAGGTGTCGCCCTGGAAGGGCAGAACGCCGGTGGTCATTTCGTAGAGAACGATGCCGAAGGAGAAAAGATCGCTGCGGGCGTCGAGCGGCTTGCCGAGGGCTTGTTCGGGAGACATGTAGGCGACGGTGCCGAGGGTGCTGCCGGGGCTGGTGAGGAACTGGTCGGCGAGTGTTTCGCCGGCGATAGTGTTGGCCGCGCCAGTACTGCGAAGAGAATCGGGAGTGCTGAGTTTGGCGAGGCCGAAGTCGAGAATTTTGGCGTGGCCGCGATTGGTGACGAAGATGTTGGCGGGCTTGATGTCGCGATGCAGGATGCCTTTGGAGTGAGCGGCGTCGAGAGCGTCGGACACGTCGATGCCGATGTCGAGGAGGCGATCGAGTTCGAGTGGGGAACCGTTGATGAGATGTTTGAGGGTGCTGCCTTCCATGAATTCCATGATGAGGAAGGCGCGGCCGTCGGCTTCGCCAATGTCGTAGACGGTGCAGATATTGGGATGATTGAGGGCGGAGGCGGCTTTGGCTTCGCGGCGGAAACGTTCGAGCGTGGCGGGATCGTTGGAGAGGGACTCGGGAAGGAATTTGATGGCGACGAAACGGTCGAGGCGGGTGTCTGCGG
>JBAVNY010000501.1:0-6603 GCA_049691535.1 Candidatus Acidiferrum sp. | reverse complement strand
TGGTTGCTTGGAGTTTACGTGAACTTGTGCCGGCAGGATGCCGGCACTACCAAGTCGCGGGCGAGGCGAATGGAGTGAAGAAAGTGGGTTAGCGTTTGGAGATTACTGGGATGCGGGAGAAGACTTCCATCAGGGTGCCTAGGACATCGGAGATGCGGAAGGGTTTTTGCAGGCGGCGGGCGTTGGCAAAACTTTTGTGGGGATTTTCTTCAGGGCCTACATCGCCAGACATGAAGATGATTTCCGGCTTGTTGGCGGAGGCGGCCACTTTGAGGCGGCTGGCAACGTGATAGCCATCGGAGTTGGGGCCGGGGCCGGATAGATTCAGGTCGCAAAGAATTGCGTCGTACTTGTTGCCTAGAACAAGGCTGAGCGCCTGCTCGGCGGTAGCGGCAGTATCCACTTTCAAACCATGAGCGGTGAGGCCTTCTGCGAGGAGCATGCGGATGCTGTCTTCATCGTCGAGAACGAGAATGGAACGATTGGTGAGCGCGCCGAGAAGCGGGGAGATCATTTCTCCAGAGCCGGAAGAATCCATGGCGGCGAGCGGAGGACGGCTGCCCAGCTGAGGAGCAAGAGGAAATATCACGGTGAAGGCCGCGCCACCCGCGGGGAGCGAGGCGGCTTCGATATCGCCACCATGCTCTTTGATGATGGACATGCAAATACTGAGGCCGAGACCGGTGCCGCCACCGGGACGTTTGGTGGTGAAGAATGGATCGAAGAGGCGAGTGACGGCTTCGGGCTTAATGCCGACTCCATCATCTTGGACAGTGACGCCAATTCCACCGGGCAAACGATCGATACGAATCTGGATGCGGCCGGACTGGCGAACTTCGCGAATGGCTTGTTCGGCATTGGTGATGAGATTCAGGAAAACCTGAATGAGCTGGTTGGCGTCACCGACGATGGGAGGAAGGCCGGGCAACGGATGGAAATCGGCTTCAATATTGTTGCGGCGGAGAGAATGTTCGTGGAGCTGCAGAGTGCGATCGATGATGGTGTTGAGATCCAGCGGTTTTTTCTGGGGCGAAGCGGGACGCGAAAATTCCAGAAGATTCTGGACGATGCGGGCGGCGCGGCGGGCTTGACGATGGGCCATGTCGAGCTGACGCTTGGAGCTTTCATCGACGCCGGGACGATCGCGGAGCAGTTCGCTGACGCCGAGAATGGCGGTAAGGGGATTGTTGAGTTCGTGGGCGACACCGGCGAGCATCTGGCCCATGGCGGCTAGTTTTTCGGCCTGGATGAGTTGCTCTTCGAGCCGCTTTACTTCGGTAACATCGCGGCCGGAAATGACGACACCTTCAATTTTGCCAGCTTCGTTGACGAGCGGGCTGAAATGGCAACGGAGGCGTCGAATGCCACCTTCCTTGTGGTGAACACCAATTTCGATGGAGCCGAAAAGTTTGCGGCCGGCGATGAGATCGTCGAAGAGAGCGAGGAGGCTGGCGCGTTCTTCGGGAACGGTGCGATCGCCGAAGACGAGACCAATGGCTTCCGCGGGTTCGAAACCCAGAATTTCTTTTACCTTGGGGCTGACGAAGGTGTAGCGCTTGTTGATATCGACGACGAGAATGAGGTCGGGGAAACTGTCGACCAAGCGGCGGGCAAATTCCTGTTGCTGGTAGAGACGCTTTTCGATGGAACGGCGCTCGGTGATGTCGACTAGCGCGCCTTGATAACGGACGACGCGGCCGGAGGTATCGCGCACGGCAGAAGCGGTGTTGAGGCAGGTGAGGGGCTGACCGTCTTTGCGGTTCAGAGTGATTTCGATGCTTTCGGGAACGGGCTGGCGATTGACTTCGCGGGTGACGGAGTTGCGCTGGTGCTCGTCGACGAAAATCTCGCTGACGCGCTTGCCAAGAAGCTCTTCGCGGGAGTCATAGCCAAGCATGCGAACGAGAGCGGGATTGACCTCGAGGATTTTATCGTCGGGAGTGACGATGTAGATGCCTTCCTGCAAGGATTCGAAAAGCTCGGTGAAGCGCGCTTCGTTGCGACGCATGGAAGTGATGTCGCGAGCGAGAACGGTAAGGCCATGGACTTCACCATCGCGAATCATGGCGTGGGCAGCGCAATCGAAGAAGTGAACGGAGTTGAGTCCCTTGACGCGGATCTGGACGGAACCATTCCACTGGCGGCGTTGAACGAAGCGAGCCAATTCGCTGGCGATCGTTTCGGGAGAAGAGTTGTTGACGTCTTCGACGAAATGGCTGAGAGGCTTGCCAATAATTTCCTGAAAGGGATGGCCGACAAGATCGGCAAAACTGCGATTAACGGCGCGAATTTCGCCATCGAGGCTAAGGGCGAGGAGAAGGTCGTCGAAGGAATCGATGAGATCGCGAAATCCCTGCTGGGATTTGGAGATCATCTGGAAGAGATGTTCGAGCTGATTGTCGCTGGGAAGTTTGGCGTCTTTTTCGTCGCGGCCGCGGACCAGGCCTTTGAGTTCGGCAATTTCTTGAGTCTTTTTCCAGACGTAAGCGCCGAGGAGAGCGACGAGAACGACCAGTCCAATGGGGAGCGCTTCGAGATGGAATTTTTCGGAGCGCAGGGAATCCCAGGAAAGCCAGCCGAAGACAATGGTAATGGTAAACAGGATAAAGAAGGTGAGGCGCCACAGGTCGCGCTGGCGCTTTTCGAACTGCTCGAAGCGAGATTCCGGCGTGTTACGGAGAGCTCTTTGAGAAGAGTCTTTCGGGTGGCTGGCGAGATTGGGTACGTCGCGCATGGCGGTCTAAAACAGCGAGAAATGAAAACAGAGAGACCCAGCCTCATTATGATGCACGTCAGGAGATGAAACATAGAGTCCGTGAATTGGCGTTCCTCGGAAACACCTGTACCAAAGGACAACCGTCGGATGCCTACCGGGATGAGAGTTCGCTTCCGAGGTTTGCGGTAGCGCCGATGTGATCCGCGTACTTAACATCTCCGTTACCGCACATTATGACTGTAACCATAAATGACCAGAGTCATATCAAGACGAGAGCGCAAGAAGGCCGAGCTTCGATCGCAAATCATCAGCACCGCCATTGGGTTGTTCTCGCTGCACGGGCTTGACGGAGTGACAGTAGAACAAATCGCGGAGGCAGCCGACATCGGGAAAGGCACGATCTACAACTACTTCGAGACCAAGGAAGATATTGTGGTGGCATTTATGGCGGGAATGGAAGCCGGTGTCCAGGCACGGCTTGGCCGATTCGGAGCGAACAAGCGGGCACTGGAATCAGTGCTTGCCGAATTCATCGAGTTTCAGTTTCGCCTCAAGAAGCCCTATCACCGGTTTGTTCGCGTATTTCTGGGCCAAATGTTTCTAAACACAGAGCAATTTCTGCCATACATGGTCGAAATGCAGAAGGTGATTGATCCGAAATTGGAGGTGTTGTTCCGGGGATTGCAGGGTCGCGGTCTCATCCGTGAAGGAGATTGATATTTCCCAGCTGATTCTAGCCTTCAAGACCATGCACCTGGGACTGACGGCGCTTTGGGCAATTGAGGGTCCCCCTTTCCGGCAAACCAGAGCGACAGTGCGGCAGGAGATGAAATTGTTTTGTGAGGGAATAGAAAGGAAGCAATGATGAGGAACAAGCTTATATCCTCAGCGATCTTCAGCATCTCAGTTGTGGTCGCAATCCAAGGCCGCCCGTATGATCCAACTGTGTTGCTCCGGCATTATCGGACCGGAGAAGAGCTGGTCTACCACATGGAAGGCACGAATGATTCGTGGCGTTACGCAATACAGGCCAATGGAATTGTAAAGAAGGACACGGACGAGAACTTCTTTGAGGAGTATCGGTGGTCCGGTCTGCGTTCGAACGATCAGGCAATTGTTCTATCTCCAGCAAGTCTGGAATTCCGGCAACAATTGTCGCTGGACCCAAATCGCAATCCGGCGATGCCAAATCTGAGTCAGGTTGACGCGAGGCTTATCGGTCCCATGACGGACCTCATGACCTTCTATGTGGACTTATGGCTGGCCGTAAAGACCGGCCAGTTGGCCCACGCCGGAGATCATTTCTACGTCAAGAACGGTACGCCAGTTCGGGGGCGGACGGAACCCACGTTCTGATAGGAGAATCCTCTATCGACTTCGATCTTACACTGAAGGCTGTGAACGCTGCGGAGCATACCGCCGTACTCCTGGTTCGTCATGTTCCACCGGAGAAACCGCAAGTCCATCTCGGCGCTGAATGGATGCAAGCACCGGTAGCCGACACGCCCAACAATTGGGTGGGAGTCCAGAAGGCAAAAGAAGGCAAGTATCTGGCGGCGGTAGGTAAAGAAACATTCGATGTGGAGATCACCGTGAGTCTGACCGATGGAAAGATATTGGCAGGCACGATGGATAACCCAGTCCAGACCATCCCACGTGAATGTGATGACGAGGCGCTTACGAAGTGCGGTGATCCGACCCCTCAACTGATCCACAGAAAGATCGAGCTCACTCTGGTACGTTGACGGGGTCGCAAGCGGCGGCCCGAATTGCAGGGTGAACTGGCAATGGTGTCGGATCTAACGAAGAGAGACTCGCAGGAAAAAGGTAGCGGCGGTAAATAATTGAGCGGCCGTATAGAAAGAAAACGGCGTCCAGTGATGAGACTGGACGCCGCTTTTGTTTTTGCAAGGCTGAGGTTGCTGTCTGACATGGTGCGTGGCTAAAGCCACGTACCTACATCGGTCTGTTGGTACGAGTTAGTCTTGGCCTTCTGTGGCGGCGTCGGCTTCGGTTTCGTCTTTGCCACCCAGGAAGTCGAGGCCGGCTTCATCGGCAGCGGCAAATTCGGCCGCTTCGGGAAGTTCCTCAACCGGAACAGGAGCCGGCATTTCGGTGAGCAGCTGAATGCTGCGGTAGTGTTCGAGGCCAGTGCCGGCAGGAATGAGCCGGCCCATGATGACGTTTTCCTTGAGGCCGCGGAGGTAGTCGACCTTGCCGGCAACAGCGGCTTCGGTGAGTACGCGAGTGGTCTCTTGGAAGCTGGCCGCCGAGATAAAGGAATCGGTGGACAGCGAGGCCTTGGTGATGCCGAGGAGCAGGGGACGTCCGGTAGCGGGACGGCCACCTTCGGCGATAATACGGTCGTTTTCTTCACGGAAGCGGAACTTATCGACTTGCTCCTCGAGAAGGAAGGTAGTGTCACCGACGTCTTCGACCTTGACCCAACGCATCATCTGACGAGAAATGGTCTCGATGTGCTTGTCGTTGATGTTGACGCCCTGCAGGCGGTAAACCTCTTGAATGGCGTTAACGAGGTAAGCCTGGGTATATTTTTCGCCGAGGACCGCGAGCAAGTCGTGGAGGTTGAGAGGCCCGTCGATGAGGGCTTCACCAGCGCGAACGTGTTCGCCTTCCTGAACGTTGATGTGGATGCCGCGTGGGATGGCGTATTCCTTGGAAGTCTTGCCATCTTCGCTTTCGACGTAGATCTTGCGCATACCTTTGGAAATTTCGCCGTAGCGAACGGTGCCATCGATTTCGGAAATGACGGCCGGATCCTTGGGCTTGCGGGTTTCGAAGAGTTCAACAACGCGCGGGAGACCACCGGTGATGTCTTTGGTCTTGGTGGTTTCGCGAGGAATCTTCGCGAGTACGTCTCCAGCTTGTACTTCATCGCCATCCTGGACCATCAAGTGGGCGCGGGAAGGCATCAGGTACTTTTTGCGGACCTTACCGGAAGAATCGCGGATCAAGATAGCAGGCTGATGCTTTTCGTCGCCGGGAGGCAGGGTAACAACGAGCTGTGACAAACCGGTAACTTCATCGACCTGCTCTTCAATGGTGAGGCCTGGACGAAGATCGTCGAACTTCACCGAGCCGGCAGTTTCCGTAAGGATGGAGAAGGTGAACGGATCCCATTCGGCAAGGATCTGGCCATGGTTGACAGTTTCGCCATCGGTAACACGGAGGCGAGCGCCATAGACTACGTGGTAGCGTTCTTTCTCGCGTTGTTTCTCATCGAGAATGACGATGAGTCCGGAACGATTCATAGCAATGTGAGCACCACCGCGACCTTCGACGTGGCGGAGGTCAACGAAGCGGATGACGCCATTGTTCTTGGCTTCGAGGGTGGAACGCTCGCTGACGCGGGTAGCCGCACCACCGATGTGGAAAGTACGCATGGTGAGCTGCGTGCCGGGTTCACCGATGGACTGAGCGGCAATGACGCCGACCGCTTCGCCGAGTTCGACCATGCGGCCGGAGGCGAGGTTGCGGCCATAACACAGGGCGCAAACACCGCGACGAGATTCGCAGGTGAGCACGGAACGAATGCGAACGCGTTCGATACCGGCAGCCTGAATTTGATTGGCGAGCTCTTCGGTGATTTCCTGGTTGATTTCGACGATGACACTACCTTCGAAATCCTTGATGCGTTCCAGAGAAACACGGCCAACAACGCGGTCGCGAAGCGGTTCGACTTCGACACCAGCTTCGATGATGGGTTCGACGAAGATGCCGTCGCTGGTACCGCAATCGCGCTCGTTGATGATGACGTCTTGCGCCACGTCGACGAGGCGGCGAGTGAGGTAACCGGAATCGGCGGTCTTCAACGCCGTATCGGCGAGGCCCTTACGAGCACCGTGGGTAGAGATGAAGTACTGCAA
>JBAVNY010000500.1:0-8928 GCA_049691535.1 Candidatus Acidiferrum sp. | reverse complement strand
ACATCCGGAGATCCTGTCCCCTCAGCGCGAAGTGCAGGTTGCAGAACCGCTTAAGAGGCGCTTCCAAGTGGAATTAATTGATCGTCAATTGCCGGCCGCCCGCGCTGTAGCTTCGTTGGCGGATGTTTGCGACATCGTGACCGGCTATGTGTTTCCGGAATCGTTGCAAGGACGAAGCGCCGGAGAAATACCGTTCTATAAGGTAGGAGACATTTCGGAGGCCTGGAAGAACGGCAAAACGCAC
This sequence comes from Candidatus Acidiferrum sp., assembly GCA_049691535.1. Lineage (GTDB taxonomy): Bacteria > Acidobacteriota > Terriglobia > Acidiferrales > UBA7541 > Acidiferrum. Next base: position 8,684 of record JBAVNY010000500.1, on the reverse strand, counting down.
CTTTCCGCAGCAAGCAATTACATCGCAATGGACGAAGCCAGAGCGCTTAAAGCCACGCTTCTGCCTGCGTGCACTACGGTCTTTGCCAAAACTGGACCATCGATTGCGTTACATCGGCGCGCATTGCTGTCTGTGCCAGCGTTGGTAGACAACAATGTGATGGCACTGGTTCCGAAGCGGGCGGTTATCGATGCGATGTACCTATTTTATTTCGCCTGCACACTGCAGTTGGATGAAATCAGCCACGCAGCGCCAGTTGCGTTCATCAAGAAATCAATCATCGGACGCATCGAGCTTCCAGTTCCTTCGCTGCAGGAACAAGCGGAAATCGTTGCAGAGATCGGCAAACGTCTCGCTCGGATCGATAGCGCTGTGTCTGCATTCAAGAACTTCGAAGCGAGGATGGCTGAGCAGCGCGTCGAAATACTGAAGGCAGCATGTGAAGGTCGATTGGTAGAGACCGAGGCGGCGGTAGCTCGGCACGAAGGCCGTAGCTATCAGACTGCACAAGAGCTACTTTCCAAACTTAGGGTAAAGGCCGCGAAGCCGGCTCGCCGTCGCAGGGAAAGAGTTTTAGAAAGGGAAATCAGGCCGGCCTTTATAGAACCCAAAAAGACGGCGCTTCCGGAAGGCTGGGCGTGGGTCAAACTGCGAGATTTGAGTCATAGCTCTGAGGAAGTGATTCAATCCGGGCCTCCGTTGCGAGGGCAGGATTTCGAAAAAAATGGCGTCCCGGTTTTGAGCGTGGGCAGCGTGATGTGGGGAGAAGTGGATGAAACAAAGCTGCAGCGTCTGCCAGAACTGAAGGCCAGACAATACACGCGATATCGAATTGAACCGGGAGACCTACTCTTCACCAGGTCAGGAGCGGTTGGGCGCTGTGCGGTAGCGAGAGATCGTCACGCTGGGTGGCTGCTGACCGATCATATATTACGAGGCAGAGTAAATCACAAAGCCTGCGTTCCCGAATTTCTCAGGATAGCTTTTGAGAGGGCGTCGTTGATGTCGAGAAGAAGTCCATCGGGCGGGCCAGGCTCCAAGCGAGCGCCGTTGAGCAATAATTTTCTGGCGAACCTCGATTTCTCGCTTCCGCCTTACACGGAGCAAATAAGGATAGTCGCCGAAGTACAGAAACGCATGGATCAACTGGATTCGATGCGCGCGTCTCTCTTATCCAGGATGGAAAGTGCAGTAGCGTTGCGGCGAGACCTGCTGCAACGAGCATTCGGACGCAACCCGGAAACGCAAAGAACGGACCACCAGTCGATATATCGCGAGTTGAAAAATGTCGCTGCCGGGCAGAATGCTCGCAAAGGATACGGCGAGATGAAGGATATCGAGCGAGAGTTCGTCGAGGCCTGATTCACGCGGATTCGCAGTGTAACCACTGAATTGCACATTTGCGTAAGGAAGTTTCCGAGTATTTCTAACTTTTCATCGTTCCAATTTGGTTTGTGTTTTGGCGCTTGCGCCAAATATTGTTTTGTGCGCTTCATCGCTGGCGCAAATTCTAAATAATTTCGTGAAGGCGATTTTATACCTTGCGTGCGGTCAAGGTATCTCTCCTGTGTTCCCTCTAATCTCAACGAACCTTGCACCCCGGTCCGGTTCGAACCGACGAGGAGAGATTCATGCATTCAAGAAAAAGCGCGATTCACAAGCTTTGCCCAATCTGGGCGCCACTCATCTTAGCGAGCCTTTTTGCACTTCCTGCAAGCGCGCAGTCCTTTCGCGTGCAGTGCCCCACCGCGACGACGTTGCATCCGAAGCCTCCCTCGGGACAAACGGATCCATTGTCAGGAGATCCGCTGTACTCAGGTCCGACGGTTTTGAAGCCCACGTTGAAACCGTTGACCGGCGCGGCGACTTTCAGTGTTCCGTACATCACCAACGGTGGCGCCATTAAGTGCCAGGAAATTTCAGGCGGCGACGGCTTTATGACCGAAGCCGACGGAAACCAGACATTCTTGTTTGGATTTGGGCCGCTAAGCGGATTGGGACTGATTCAAAACGGTCAGCCGGGCACGCAACTCGCGGCGGATTTCAATGAGAGATACAACGCGCCGTTTCTTGATTTGGCGGGCACCAAGCCGGACCCGCTGTTCAATCCAAGTTTCCCGGTCAACATCAACGCGGGTATCGCGATTCCCGCGGAAATGATGAACATCGGCGTATTGAACGCGAATATTCCCGCGCCAACGATGGCCATTGATGAAGACGACGAATTCTTTTTGACGCTTACCAACGTGGGCATGATCATGCGCCCCGACCTGTTCGAACAGCACACGGTTCACTTCCACGGATATCCCAACGCTTCTTCATTTTTTGACGGCGTGCCAGACGCGTCGGTGGCCATCAACATTGGCGGCAGCATGACCTACTACTATCTGGCCCCGGACGCCGGGACATATTTCTTCCACTGCCACATCACCCCACCGGAGCACTTGCAGATGGGCATGGTCGGACAACTGTATGTACGTCCGCGGCAAAATCGCGTGGCCAACGGTATTCCGCTGTACACCGCGTTCCAGTGGCAACAGACCGATCCAAGAACTTCCTGCTTCCCCACAAAGGATATTTTGTGCGCGACCCCGCCACCGGCGGTGAACACCGGCTTCAAGCAGGGCGATACTGTCAACAGCAACACCTACACGAAGTATGCGTACAACGACGGCGACGGTTCGACCCGCTACGATGTGGAACTTCCCCTCCAGATTCACGGCTTCGACCCGAACTTCCACTTTGTGGGCATGACCTTCAATCCGGAAGGCTTCTCGGACATGAAGGACAAGTACTTCTTGCTGAACGGGCGCAGCTACCCGGACACCGTGCGGACCGGTCCGCAAGCAACAGAAGATTCGGATGGAATTGTTCGTCCATCGCAGCCAATGCCGGCCACGCTGACTTTGAAGAGCGGGCAAAGAGCGTTGTTGCGCATTTCGGATCTGGACGTCACCGAGTACCAGACGTTGGCCTCGCTGGGAATTCCGATGCAAGTAATCGCGCTGAATGCGCGTTTGCTGCGGGACCAGGCCGGCAACAATCTGTACTACACCACCAACTCCATCACGCTGGCAGGCGGAGAGTCACTCGACGTGATTCTGGACACCACCGGCATCGCACCTGGCACCTATTTCCTGTACACCCCGCAACTTGATCACCTGTCAAACGACGCCGAGAACTTTGGCGGGTTGATGACTGAGATCGTCGTCCAGTAGGAGAGAGCAACGATGAAAGCCTCAATGATGAAGACTGTTAAATCGAATACCCGCGTGCTTTCCGTCATCTGGATCGTGTTGGCGTCGCTCTGCGGCGCATCTGCAGGACACGCATCGGTGCCGGGAATCCAGGGCACCACGTTCAATCTGGTGGCCAGCGAGAACTACACCTCGCAGCCCGACGGAATGGCGATTTATTCCTGGGGTTACGGGTGCGCAACCACCACCGGAGTGACGGCAGTACCGTTTGGATCGTGCGAGTCGATGCAAATTCCGGGGCCGACATTGATCGTTACCGAGGGCCAGACGGTGACGGTAACGTTGACGAACAATCTCGGAGCCGTGGCAGGAAACACCTCCATCGTGTTTCCAGGATTTCAGGTCTGTTTCGGCGCCATCACATCGGGCATTTGCGGAGCGCCGACATCAGGCAACGGCGTGCAGGGCTTGTTGACACAAGAAGCGGCGCCAGGCCAGTCGGTCACCTACACATTCGTGGCAACGACTCCAGGGACGCACGCCTACTACAGCGGCACGCAATCCGATCTGCAAATTGAGATGGGTTTGTACGGCGCGCTGGTTGTACTACCGGAAAGTCCCAGCACCGGCTGCGTGAAGAACGGCAACTCTGGTTCTTCGTACACCCTTGCTGCTTCGGCGTATGACGGCAACACGCCGAACACCTGTTATGACCGCGAATATTTGTTTCAGCTGGCGGAAATGGATCCGCGCATTCACCAGGAAGCGCTGGCACAAATGCACTGCAGTTCGGCGACTTCGTCAACAGGTTGCCCGGCTGCTATTAATGTGGCGATTGAGCCATACCACGCTCGTTATTTCCTGATTAACGGCCGTTCCATGCCGGATGATATGGACGCCAACTTCTCGCCCAATTATCCCCACCAGCCATACAACGGCAATCCGCACATGCATCCGGGCGACATGGTTTTGCTGCGAATTATCGGGCAGGGTCGCTATCAGCATCCATTGCACGAACACGGAAATCACGTACGTATCTTGGCGCGCGACGGAAATCTGATGGTGAGCCAGACAGATCCAACTAGTCTGGCGGGCCCGCTGCTGTTCACGACCACGACCACGCCAGGTGTGGCCATGGACGGAATCTTCTACTGGTCTGGCCGCGGGCTGAACTGGGACGTCTACGACCACACGCCGGGCGACGGCAGCACTTGTATAGCGGATGCCAATGGCTACAACACCATGCCGAGCCCGCCACAAGGCGCGGGAGTGCCGTCGAATTATTATGAGTGGTGTGCTGACCACCTGAAGCCACTGGAAACCGCAAACGGCGGCCCCACCACTCTTCCCGATTCCAACATTTTGACAAATGGATTGTGGTTCGCCGGCAGTGCTTATCTGGGACTGGATGCAACCACCAAGGCCGCGGGCCCTACGCCATTGCCGCCAGCTTCCAGCCCGCAAAATCCGAATGCCGGTTTTGCCTATATGTGGCATTCGCACAACGAACGCGAAATCACCACCAACGACGTATTCCCGGGCGGAATGATGATGATGATGATCGTCGATGCGCCGGTCACAGTAATTGACGAGACGCTGTAATGCGGAGGACAAGAGCAATGCTATCTACGAAAAAGATAAAAGCGACGATCCAGAGTGTCGCATCCGGTCTGATGCTTCTCCTCCTTGCGGCGAGTGCATCGCATGCGCAAGTCACCGTGGATCTGACGGCAAGCCGTAACACCACAACCTTGCCAGACGGCAACACGTTGCCTATGTGGGGCTACACCTGCGGCAGCACCGCTTCCGACACTGTGGGAGCTTGCGCAAAATTGAATGCCAATTCCACGGGATGGTCGCCGGTGTTGATCACCGTGCCGACCGGTCAATCACTGACCGTGAATCTGACCAATACTTTGCCGACGAACACTTCGATTATTATCGTCGGGCAGTTGGCGGGAGGACTCGGGACGCCGGTGAAGGCGGATAGCCCGGCGCACGACCCACAGACCTCAGCGACATGGCCGGTGGCCGCCGGTGCAACGTTCACGCCGCCAGCGCAAGCACAACGTGCTCGTTCGTTCGTGCCCGAAGCTGGTCCAGCGAACGGCACGCAATCGTATCAATGGTCGTCGCTCAAGCCGGGAACCTATCTGATCTCGACAGGCACGCGGCCGTCGATTCAAGGACCGATGGGACTTTACGGAGTGCTGGTGGTGACCGCGGCTCCAAGCGCAGCGGGGATAACGCCGTTTAATGCGGGATGCGCGTATCCAGGGGCGAGCAAAGGTACGTGCACGGTACCGTATGACGCGGATGCAGTGATGTTGTTCAGTGAAATTGATCCGGTACAGAACACCTCGGTGGACGCGTTCGCAACTACCTCACTGCAAGGTCAAACCGGCACAGCGCTGGAAGCCTTGGAGACAACCAAGTGGAACGCGGCGTGTGGCGCGGCGCATACCTGTTATCCCCCGGCGGTAGATTACACGCCGATGTATTACCTGATTAACGGAACCACATTTGATAAGACGGCTCCGGCAAACTCGGTAATTTCCCTGGCGCAAACCGCGTCCACAGGTAACGTGTTGCTGCGCTTCGTGAACGCCAGCCCCAGAATGCACGTGCCCGCAGTCCTGGGATTGCCGATGTCGCTAATCGCGGAAGACGGCAACGTGCTGCCAGAAGTTTCGCTGGCGGTTGCCAATTCGAAGCCGCTAACTCCCCGTGTGCAGAACGAAGTTTTCCTGGCAGCCGGCAAGGTGTATGACGCAGTGATCAATCCGAGGCAAAGCGTTTCCGGCACAATCGATGCCGCGGCTTTGCCGGTGTTTGACCGCGAGTTGAGCTTAACCGCGAATAATCACCTGGATAGCGGCATGCTGGCGTATGTGCAATTCGGAAATGCGGCGGCTGGAACCGCTGGCGGCGCGCCTGGGGGTGTATCGGCGCAAGTTGCCGCAGACAATTATGTTGTGCCTTTGGGCGCGAAAGTATTCACGGGCAACGTGCTGACTAACGACGTTGGAATCAACAACGCTTCACCAGTGACCGGCTCAATAGCTTGCGCGACGCAGTCGGCAGTGCAGACGATTGCGCCTACCAGCTCTGGTAACATGGTGCTTCTCGGACCCGACGGCTCGTTCACGTTGCAGCCCAATGGAGCGGCCACCACACTAAACTTGCCGGACTCCTTCCAGTATTGCGGAAACGGTAACAGCGCGTTTGTCACCACAGCTTCGTTCAGCTTAGCGACCAAGGGGCAACCGCCAGTTGCAAATAACATCACGTTTAACAGCAATATTGCCGGCTATTTCAAGACGGGTGGTCCGGGCGTCTTGGCAGCAGCTTCGGATCCGAACAACTATGCGTTGACAGCACAAGTTGTGAACAATCCGGGATGGGTGACGATGCTACCCAACGGTTCATTCACCGCCACGCCACCCCCGGGAACACAAGCGGTGACTTTTAATTACATTGCGGTGAACGCGCAGGGCACACCGAGCGCACCCGCAACGGTCACGGTGAACTTCGCTACGGGCAGCGGACTGCAAGTCACGGTGCAAGATGCCCAGTCGCATTCCGCGATTGGCGATTACAAGTGGCTGATTGAAGAAGATGATTCTTACATTTGGCCAGTTGGAGTGAACACCCCTCCGAGTACGCCGACGCTAGCCACCAACTTCCATCGCAGCTACATGCCTGTGGTGGCTGCGGGTTGCACTGGTGCGGTAAGTTGCGAGGCGGGTCAGTCCGTGCTTGGTGTACTGCAACCGGCACAACCGACAGTGATGCCTTCGCAAGTTGCATTGGATCCCACCAAGCATTATTACATTTCGATTCTGCCTGCCGATGCGGCCGACGCCTTTAATCATGGTGGTGGCGCGGCGCAATCCATTTCCGGAACAGTGACGAAGTTGAGTGAGCAGGGAACGACCGTTACGGCGGTCACAGGTAATGATCCGGGCCTGACAGTCGGACAATACGTAACCATCAGTGGTGCCACGAATCCCGCCTACAACGGAATATTTTTCGTAACCGCAGACACCGGAACTGGATTCTCGTATTCCGCATTAATCGGCGGAATGAAAACGGAAACCCCGACGGGGACGGCGACGATTAGCTGGTCAGGATCACGCGTATTCGATCCTTCCGGCGATTGTGTGTTTGGCGCAGGACAGACCACCTCAAATTGCGGACATACCATGGGAGGCAGCCCAATCGCACCGGCACAAAGCGCCGTCACGGTGAATTTGGAGCCGAATCCGCTGCAGCCCGCGCAGTTGAGCATCATCGTGTTCGAAGACAATAGTCCTACGAACGGTGACATCGATGGCGCCGAGGAAACGCAGCCAGGGCTCGGCGGCTTTCAGATCATTCTGAATGACGTCGCCGGCGCCACCGGCATCACCACCGGCCAAATGACCTACGACATGTTCAACATGCCGTTGACCAACGCGCTGGTGGGAACAATTGACTCGGCAACGGGGCTGGATTCCTGCCCCGCGATCCCGGCGGATATTGATCCCACTACGCGCAAGGTGAAACCTGGAACCGGAATTTCACCAAAGAACTTTCTGGTTGGAATGATCATCACCTGCCCGACATACGAAGCGGACGGAAGAACCGTATCGCCCTTGGCGGGTCACGCGCTGATTAAGAATCTGTTCCCGAATCGCTTTGACGTTCTCGCGAAGCCAGGTGCCGCGCGAGAAGCCGCTGGAGAAGTCTGGCTGCAATCGTCGACGCTGGAAGGAACCCATGCCAACGATGCGTTTGCCAAAGTTGGCGAGCCACCGTACTTCCAGGAATTTGGTTCGCCCGGTTATCACTCCTTTATCGGATTCATCAATCCGGCGCACATCGCGGCTGTGAATAAGAGTCTGCATGGAAATAACTCGATTACAGGCAAAGTGACGAACCTGCGGATGTCGCGGCCTTCGCAAGAAGGTTTGTATGACAGCGCCTCGCACGGGGCCCTGGCGCAGACCGTGTGCTACGTGGGCCTCAATGCATCGAACGGAAGCGGCGACGACATCGCGTTCGCACAGTGCGACCAGGACGGCAACTTCACGCTGACCGGCGTTCCCCCAGGCCAATATGAACTGGCGATTTGGGATGAATGGCAGGACCAGATTCTGCAATACCAAAACGTCGTGGTTCCCGCGGGCGCATCCGGTCAGACGATTGCTCTGGGCGACGAGCCAGCCTTCTCGTGGTTCCAGACCATCATCACGCAGTCGTATCTCGATAACGGCGCAGATAACCCGGGGTTGGCGCAAATTGGCGTGAACATCCGCTTCCGCGATGGTCAATTCGCCGCGCAATCGGGAACGGACTCCACCGGCAACGCTACGTTCAACGAATTGTTCCCGCTGTTCAACTGGTACGTCGTAGAAACGGATACGACGCGCTACAAGGGAACAAAGGTGAACATTATTAATGATGCAGGCGGCCCCGCGGACCCTGCGAACACGACGTATGGAA
>JBAVNY010000499.1:0-1758 GCA_049691535.1 Candidatus Acidiferrum sp. | reverse complement strand
GACCACAACAAACCAGACCACACGTCGAGAGAAGCCGTCCGTCACCTGCGTGGCCCTTTCCTTTGGCGAGAACGTTATCATATCCGTGGACACGACGGAGAGCCGCCTGTGGCTTTTGGGTCACTCGCGTCGATTTGCCCCTCAGCCGGTGATTTCCGGTCCACCCCGCATAAACGGACATCGCGAGACCCGCGCGACTGGTCCGCTTCGTGCCAACGCACAAAGTCGCTGCGATCGGGATAGGGGGGAGCCTCGCGGCTCCGCCCACCGGGTCACAGGAGGCGGTCGCCCGCCTCCTGTTCCCACAGAACGTAGCGTGCGGATTTACCGCACTACGCTCTTCGGCAGGTGTTTCACAGCACTGCAAGAGCCTGCAACTCCGCATATGGGAGGCGCAGCTTTGGTTTCAGTAACGGCGTCCTTGCTTTGATCTGGTGGTACTTTTCCCAGGTCAAGCGTCGCCCGGCCCAGCTGCGGCTGCGCAACATCCGACACCAGTAAAGCTCCACGGCGCGATACACCTTCACGAGACACCGAAGATTCCCGGCGACACCATAATAGGCATAATGGCCGCGTAGGAAGGCGTTGATTTCGCCGACCTGGTCACTGATCGTATGATGCCGTATTCGCCGCATGAGCTCCTGCAGTGACAAAAGGCTGCGCCGCATGCGAGATTTCTCGGTGCGCATCCCAACCTTGAAGTTGCCTTTCAGGTTTCGCGTGCAATACAGCGTCAGTCCCAGGAAGTAGATGGTTTCCGGGCGCTTTCTGCCACATTTGCTCGCGTGTCGCTGCGCGAACCGACCAAACTCGACCAATTTGGTCTTGGTCGGCTCAAGAGTGAGGCCGAACTTTCCCAACCGAAGGCGTAAGGCGTCCTGAACACGAATGGCGTCCGATCGATATTGGAAGCAGATCACAAAGTCATCGATATAGCGCACCAGCCGGGCTTCGCCCCGCAACCGGCTCTTCACCACGCGTTCGAACCAGAGGTCGAGCACATAATGCAGATAAAGGTTGCTCAAAAGTACGCTGATCGATCCCCCTTGCGGTGTTCCTTCCTCGTTCGGATGGACCTTTCCATCTTCGAAGACACCCGCTTTCAGCCAGCGCCGGATCAAACTGATCAGGCGTGGATCACCGACTCGATGCGCGACGAACTGGAGCACCCAATCATGATTGAGACTCCCGAAGAAGTTCTTGAGATCCGCCTCCAGCACCCAGCCCATCTTGCCGCCGGCGATGACCTCATTGAGGGTCGCCAGGGCATGATGAGCGCTGAGCTTTGGCCGGCCACCGAATGAGCAGGGCAGAAAGTCCTGCTCATAAATGGCAGACAACACTTCGGCCGTGCTGCGCTGGAGCGCCCGGTCGGCGACAGTTGGCACGCCAAGTGGCCGCTTTTCCGTCTTGCCAGGCTTGGGGATATAGACCCGCCGAATATCCGGCGCTCTATACCCTTGGCGGTGAATGGACTGGAGCATCGGCTCTATCCATCCATCGAAGTTCTTCTTCGCCGCCTCCACCATCTGTCCATCCACCCCAGCGGCCGACCACTTCGGAATCTGCAACAGATTCTTCCGCACCCGATCGCGCGTGATGTGATGAGCCAGCGACGTGAAACGGAGTTTTGGTTCGCGTCGAGCTTTCGCTGCTATTTGTTCAAGTTTCGTTTCCATGGTCAGCTGATCTTCTCTTTGAATAGAAGGCCGTAACTCCCGTTGAATGGAGCCCATGTCGCCCAAGAACAATTCAACT
>JBAVNY010000498.1:0-4318 GCA_049691535.1 Candidatus Acidiferrum sp. | reverse complement strand
TTTTGGGAATAATTGCCGCAGGTTAACGGTGCCGGCAGGTGGAATCAGGATTACAAATTCGACGTTGATTCGTGATTCGGGTGAGCCCGACCCGCAGATGAAGGACGCGCGCGAAGTGGAGATGCGCAAACTGCCGCCGGAGGTGCTGCCGTTTTTGTTGAACAGCCGGTATTGCGAAGTGGATCTGATGACGCCGGTGGCGACGGAACTGTTTGGCGGTGTGCCGCGTGGATGGGCGCGAGTGCAGGCGATTTGCGATTGGGTGCAGGAGAAGGTGACGTTTGGCTATAAGTTCGCGAACGCGACGCGGTCGGCGCTGGGCGTGTACACAGAGCGGCTGGGAGTTTGCAGGGACTTTCAACATTTGGCGATTACGTTTTGCCGGGCGCTGAATATTCCGGCGCGATATGCGACTGGATATTTGGGGGACCTTGGAGTTCCGGCGGCGCCGTTTCCCATGGATTTCAGTGCGTGGTTTGAAGTGTATCTGGAGGACCGGTGGTGGGCGTTTGATGCGCGACATAATGTGCCGCGGATTGGACGGATTTTAATGGCGACGGGGCGGGACGCGACGGATTGCGCGATAACGACGACGTTTGGACGGGCGGAGTTGAAGAAATTTGTGGTGACGACGGACGAGGCGAAAGACGCGAGGATAGTGGGCGAATTAATAGCTGAAAATCTGTGAGGCTAGGCTTGCGCCGGGCTGAAGCCCGGCCCCTACACAGGGCGTGAGCGAACCTGTTTTGGGCTGGGGTGCGTCCATGTATATGGGACGGAACGTTGGCGGGTGCTGGGGAACGATATCTCGTGCCCCTACGGGAGTTGATCGGAGATGACTTGGTGATGAGGATGCGAATTTGGTTGGTGTTGGCGGTTATGGCGTGCGTGGTGAGTAGTGGTGTTGAGGCGGAGCAGGAGGCACAGATTGCGCCGCTGGTAGTGGACCTTACTGCTGCGGATGGGACGAAGTTGAAGGGGACATTTTACCAGGCGGCGGGGGCGGGGCCTGGGGTGTTGCTGCTGCACCAGTGCAATCAGACGCGAAAGAATTGGGAAGGGCTGGCGATGCAACTGCAAGCGGCGGGGCTGAATGTGTTTACGGTGGATTATCGCGGGTATGGGGAGAGCGGCGGGACGCCGATGAAGGACGTGAAGCCGGAAGAGTGGCGTCCGATGGTGGAAAAGAAATTTCCCGGCGATGTGGATGTGGCGCTGGAATATCTGGAAGCGCAGCCGGTGGTGACGCGGCACATTATTGGAATTGGCGGAGCGAGTTGTAGCGTGAATCAGGCGATTCAAGCGGCGAGCCGTCATGCGGAGGTGAAGACGCTGGTGCTGCTGTCGGGGACGACGGCTCACACCGGACGAGCGTTTTTGCGACAGTCGGGGAAGGTTCCGATGCTGTTTGTGGTGTCGGATGACGATAAAGATGTTTCGTGGGAATTTACGCAGTGGTTGTACAGCTTGTCGAAGAATCCGGGGAGCCGTTTTGTGCATTACCAGACGGGCGGACATGGAACGGAATTGTTTGAGGCGCACAAAGGATTGCCGGGAACGATTGTGGATTGGTTTGTGCAGACATTGATCAAGACGCCGGGAAGCGCGCCGCCTACGCCGGGAGAGCGATCGTCGAGTTCGTATGCGCCGGATACACTGGAGCTGATTGATACGGGCGAGGCGATTAAGGTTGAAGCGAAATTGCGGCGGATGCGGAAGAACGATCCGAATGCGGAGTTGTTTGATGAGAATTTGGTGAATATGGTGGGGTACGAGCATTTGGAGCAGGGCGATAAAAAGGGTGCGATTGAAATTTTTAAGTTGAATGTGTTTGCGTATCCTGCGTCGGCGAATGTGTACGACAGTTTGTCGGACGGATATATGGCGGATGGAGAGAAAGCGTTGGCGCGGGAGAATGTGGAGAAGTCGTTGCAGGTTTTGCAGAAGGATACGACGACGTCGGACGAGATGAGAAAGATGATTCGGGGGAGTGCGGAGAAGAAGTTGAAGGAGTTGGGGGGGAAGGATTGATGGGTGGAAATGCGTTGGATTACTGCAGTGGGATTGGCCTTAGATCGGGATAGGCGTAGGAACGGAGATTGGGAGTGTTGCCGGCTGGCAGCCGGCGCTACAGGTCGGCCTGGGTGGAAATGACGGGGCCGAAACGCGAAGAGGGATTTCTCGCGGCGCTCGGATGACGGGTAGGTGGGGTCTAAACCCCCACACGCGAAGGCGGCGTGTGGGGCACCCGAAGAGAAGAATTTGGTTACAGGGTGCCGCGGAGGCCTAGGGCGTCGGCTTGGGCGCGGAGGGCTTCGATGCAGAAGGCGATGTGGTCTTCGAGGGGGATGTTGAGTTCGGCGGCGCCTTTGATTACGTCGTCGCGGCTGACGCCACGGGCGAAGGCTTTATCTTTGAGGCGCTTTTTGACGGAGCTGACTTCGAGGTCAAGGATGCTTTTTGAGGGGCGGATATAGCTGCAGGCGGTAAGGAAGCCGGCGAGTTCGTCGCAGGCGAAAAGAGTGTGTTCGAGGGGCGTTTGCCGGGGGACACCGGAATAGTCGGCGTGGGAGAGGATGGCGCGGATCATTTCCTCGGGGTAGCCGCGTTCGCGAAGGATGTTGGCACCTTCGGCGGGATGTTCGCGGTCGGGGGCGTGGTCGTTGTTGGGAAAGCGTTCGTAGTCGAAGTCGTGAAGGAGCGCGGTGATGGCCCAAAAGTCTTCGTCGGCGGAGTTCTTTCGAGCGTAGGCACGAACACAAGCCTCGACGGCGAGCATATGTTTGCGCAAACTTTCGGATTGAGTGAATTCGGTGAGCAGTTTCCATGCATCATCGCGAGTAGGCAAGGGGTTTCTCCAAAAAGGAAGGGTTAGGATACAAGAAAGAGCGAGAAAATGTGCCTATGTGGTACAGGAGCTGTGGAAAGTGAAAGCACAACATATAGTTGTGGTGAGGTAAGAAAAGCGCAAGGGGCAGAATAGAAGAGAAAACTTGCCCGGCAGTACAGGCGAAAACACGGCGTAAACACAGGCGATTTCGGCTATTCCCGATAAGAAAAAGTAAAAAATACCCTTGACACGGTATGTCGAATCAAGCGACACTCACGTCGCGCCAGTAACTGCCTTCCCCCAAAGAACGTTCCGACGTTCCTTCCTATCCGCGCGCCGGACAAAACCCAGACAGCGAGGAGTACCGGTGTCGGCACATATGGAAAAAGAAGCCATGTTGAATTCATTGGAAATGGACCGGGAAGTGATCCGCTGCAAGACGTGCGGGCTGGTTCAGTACCGGACACGTACGGGGAATTGCCGTCGCTGTGTGAGAGCGCTACCTCAACGGATGGAGTATTTGATTCCGCAGGAAGCGCCACAGGAGCAAGCGGTTCCGGAGGCGATCGCGCCAAAGTTTGCGAATCAGGAGACCGTGGAAAACATCGGTCAACGGATTCGTCAACTGCGGGAATCGCGGGCGATGACGCAGAGCCAGTTGCAGGCCAGGTCGAAGGTGAGCCGGTCGTATTTGTCGCGCATTGAAAGCGGACAGATGACGCCCAGCCTGGGAACGCTGGAAAAGATTTCGGAAGCATTGAATGTGGGATTGAACCGCTTTTTTATCCCGGAATCGGATGGCGAAGCGTTGTTGGAAGATCCGTTCATCCAGGGATTGCGGCCGTTCCTGCGTCAACTGGATTGGGAACAGTGGCAATCGATTTTGAAGCGTTTGCAGGCGATCAGCGACCACGTGAATGCAGCACCGATTACTCTCCGCCCTATCGGTAACCCGGCTCGGCTGCCGCAGCCCGCGCCGACGAATGGCAACGGGCAGCACGGGCATATTGGACACGCCAGCCATTCGACTGGGCTACTACCCGCGCACGCCCAGGGTCAGCCACAGGGCTATACGCTGCGGCGACCGGGGATGCCGGTGTTCCAGCGGCCATTGGCGAGGTAAGTAAAGAGTTTTCTCTGAGGGAGAATGACGAAGACGGCGCCTGGTTGGGCGCCGTTTTTGTTTTTGTGGCGGGATTTGCGGGCGATGGTGCGTGGGACCTCAGCGACTGAAGCCGCTCGTGGATGATGACTGGATTGGCACGGCTGAAGCCGTGCCCTGACCCTGACAAGTTAGTGGTGTAGACTCCGTCGCGAGATTTGATGGATTGCGGGCGTGTGCGGAACAGCGAATGGAGTTGGTTATGGCGGGGGATTTGGGATTTGAGGCTGGGATGTATCGGAAGGTGGATTGGAGGCTGCTGCCGTTTTTGTTTCTTTGCTACATCTTGGCGTATCTGGACCGGGTGAATGTGGGATTTGCGAAGC